>JBBQII010000228.1:0-6536 GCA_038324795.1 Gemmatales bacterium | reverse complement strand
TAAGGACAGGATGAACGCGATGCCATGCCTTTAACCAATCCCATCCGGTAGAGCGTGGCCAGCAACCGGCAGCGAGTCTTGCCCGGGTCGGTGTGCGGCGAGTTGACAAGCGGCCCGCATCCCCCTCTCGGGAAATACGGGCCGCTGCGATGATCGCTGTCGCTGACACTTCCGACTAACGCTTAGTTTTCCATCTTGCCCATTTCGCTCATCAGCATGCCGAACTTGATCACTTTGCCTTTCAGGGCGGCGCGCATGCGGATGCTGTCGCCGGCGTCGAAGCTCAGGGTGAAGGTGTCGCCGGTCAGGTCGTTGCCGAAGACTTTCTTGGCGGCCTGCTTGGCGGTCTTCTCGTTGGCGACTTCAGCCGCGGGGATCAGGCGGGCGACCGAGAGTTCCATCTTCATGACCGAGTCGGCCTTGGGCGACGACTTCAACGCGGCCTTGAGCACTTCCTTCGCCTGGGGGCCGAACGCGGCCATGGCGGCGTCGTCGCGGAAGGCGAGCCAGACATCGCTGTCGCCGAAGGTCTTACGCGTCTTTTCGTCGAGCTTGTCCTGAACCTTGATCATGTGATACGTCACGCCATCAACGGTTTCGGCATCCAGCTTGAAAAGGTCTTTGTACTCGGCCGGCAGCTTGCCGACGGCTTCCTTGATCGACTTCTCGAAGTCCTTGCCGTTGGCGACTTTGCCGACCGACAGGCCGGTGTATTTGCCATCGGTGGTGGGGCCGATGAGGGCGAAGCCGCCATCGAGGTCGCCGGCCTTCAACGTCGGTAAAATCCCCTTAAGCACCGGTTCGACAACGCCGATCGCGTCGGCGGGAACTTCCTTCAGGCCCAGCTTCACCAGGTCATCAATGGCCGGCCCTAGGAGGGTCTTGATGCTCGCCGGCAGGGCCATGTTGCCGCCCATCAGGAAGGCGGTGTCCTTGGTCGAAAGGGCCCCGAATGCCACGCTCTTGCGGGCCTTGATGTCCTGCATCTCTTTCGCCAGGGTGCTGCCCTTCTTCGCGGTCATGGCCATTTCGAGAGCCAGTTCATCCTTCTTGGGATTGACGTCGATCTTCAGCGTCACTTCCTCGCCATCGTACAGCACCGACTTGACCGCGGCGGCCAGGCTGTCGATCGACTTTTCCTTGATCGCCTTGATGGCCGGGGTCTCGTTCGGCACCGGCTGGTTCTTGGCTTCGGCAAGGGCCGTCTCGACGGCACCCATGGCGAACTTCTTCATCTCGTCCGGCAGGCGGTCGACGCGGAAGCTCAGCGAGAGAACGCCGTAATCCTTGCCGATCACGTCGGCCGGCTTCGGCAGCTTGGCGACGGCGACATTGTCCTTGTTCAGGTAGGTGCCGTAGACGTAGCCGTTCTCGAAACGGAAGAAGATCGTGCCCGAGTTGTTCGGCGATTCAACGCTGTACAGGCCGCCCTTCTCGTCCGTCACCTCAAGGCCCAGTCGGCCCTTCAGCAGGCCCATGAAGGCGTCCTTGTCGCCGATCGGCAGCATGGCGACCGCTTCGCTCTTCGTGATTTCGTCCGCCAGGTAGGCGTAGACGGCGAACGGCTTGCTCATGTCGACGCCTTCGAGCACCTTCTTGTCGCCGCCCAGGGCACGCGCGAAGCCGAGCAGCTGCTTGGCGGCGTCTTCCTGTCCGACGAGGCCGGCGATGTACTCGCCGTTGTCGAGCATATCGTTGATCGACTGGACCCGCAGCATGAACGTGGGGCCGGCCGCTTTCGCATCGGCGGCACGGACCGCGGACGGAGCCGCCAGGAAGCCGAACAGAGCTAAAAGGGCCAAAAGACGAGTCATGAGATCGTTCCTCCGTGGAGACAAAGACACTGGTTCCGACCAGAAACCTACCCGCGCCGGGTGATGCAAGTGTCAGAAAGTCTATTAATTTTGGATTGGCGGGCGTACCCAAAGACCGGAGAAGAAAAGGACACGTTCAACGTTCCTCAGCCCCCGCATCCCCGTTTCCGCGGCGGCCCGCGCGGGTTCGGTTTCTCGCGATTGCGACATCGACCGACCCCGTGAAGCGTGCGCGGTCCACGGCATGCGGGAATCGTCGCATCAGGGCGACCAGTCGGCAAGTGGAATGGCGAATGTCGCCGCTTCTTCTCTGTACACAAAAAAAGGGTCCACGTCTCATCGACGTAAACCCTTGTGCTGCAAAAGATGCCGAGGACAGGACTTGAACCTGCACGACCTTGCGGCCACCAGGCCCTCAACCTGGCGCGTCTGCCAATTCCGCCACCTCGGCATGAAGTGTTGGACAGTTAATTATGCGGACAGGTTCACCGGTTTCAAGAACCGTGGATGGTGAATTTTCGCGGGTGACCGGGATCGGCCGTTGGGCGTAAACTGGCCGGGTGCCGCTACCCTTCCTGCCGATCGATGATGTCCTGCCGAGCCTGCTCGATGCGCTGCGCGGTGGCCCGTCGGTAGTGCTGCAGGCCCCGACCGGGGCGGGCAAGACGACGCGCGTGCCCGGGGCTCTCGTCGATGCCGGGCTGATGGGAGCCGGGCGCGTGGTGATGCTCGAACCGCGCCGGCTGGCCGCCCGCGCGGCCGCGGCACGCATGACCGCCGAACGCGGCGGCACCCTCGGTGGCGAGGTCGGCTATCAGGTGCGCTTCGACAGCCGCTGCGGGCGTGACACGCGCATTCTCGTGGTCACGCCCGGCATCCTGCTTCGCCAACTGCAGGACAATCCGTTCCTTGACGGCATCGCATCGATCATCTTCGATGAGTTCCACGAACGCGGCATCGACGTCGATCTGGCGCTCGGCATCGGCCGGCTCATTCAACAGACGGTCCGGCCTGACCTGAAGCTGATCGTCATGAGCGCCACGCTCGATGGCGAACGGATCGCCCGTTACCTCGGCGATTGCCCGATCGTCTCCAGTGCCGGCCGACTGTTCCCCGTCGAGACGCACTTTCGGCCGCGCCCGCCGGAACAGTCCTGGCCGTTCGCGACCGCCGAGGCCATACGCGGATTGCTGAAGAAGACCGCGGGCGATGTCCTGGTGTTCCTGCCCGGCATGGCGGAGATCCGCAAGACGGCCGCCGAGTTGGAACCGCTCGCGGCCGAGCACGATCTGGCCGTGCTGCCGCTGCATGGCGACTTGCCGCTCGAACAACAGGATGCCGCACTGCGGTCGCAGCCACGTCGCAAGGTGGTGTTGGCCACCAACGTGGCGGAAACATCGGTGACTGTCGAAGGGGTCACTGGTGTCGTCGACACGGGCCTCGCCCGGCAACTGCTGTTCGACCCGGCCGTGGGGCTGGATCGGCTGCAGGTCGCGAACATCTCGCAGGCCTCGGCGGAGCAGCGCACGGGACGCGCGGGCCGGACTGGGCCGGGCATCTGCGTGCGGCTGTGGAGCGATGTGTCGCACCGGTCACGGCCGGCGCAGACGGAACCGGAGATTCGCCGGGTCGACGTCAGCGGCGCACTGTTGAATCTGCTGAGTTTCGGCGAGAAGGACCCGGCCGGGTTCCCGTGGCTTGATGCTCCCGGCCCGGCGGCCGTGTCGCTGGGAATGAACCTGCTGACGATGCTGGGTGCCATCGACGACAATGGTCTGACCGCGCTGGGCAAGCGCATGGCGCGGTTGCCGGTGCATCCGCGGCTGGGCCGACTGCTGCTGGCGGGGCAGGATGAAGGTTGCGCGGGAGCGATCGCGTTGGCGGCAGCGCTGTTGAGTGAGCGCGATCCGTTCGACCGTTCGCGGTCGGTGACGCTGAAGGCGAAGGAAGCCAGCGAGTCGGACCTGTTCGATCGCGTGCTGGCGCTTCGCGAATTCGAAAGCAGCGGGCGTTTTCAGTTTCCGCAGGGCGAGTTGCACCGCGGCGGCGCGGGCATGGTGCTGCGCGGCCGCGACCAGTTGCTGCGGTTGCTCGATGCGCATGCGGATGAGATGGGAACCGAGGAAGGCTTCGCCCGGGCGCTGCTGGCGGCCTATCCCGATCGCCTGGCCCGGCGGCGCAACCCGGGCGGCAACAAGGGCGTGATGGTGGGTGGCCGCGGCGTGAAGCTGCTGCATTCCAGCCGGGTGACGGACAGCGAACTGTTCCTGTGCATTGATGTGGATGCGGGCAACATCGAGGCGGACGTGCGCCTGGCGTCCGGTATCCGCCGTGAGTGGTTGCCCGCGGAGCGCATGCGCGAGGTGACGGTTGTCGAGTTCAACCCACATTCGCAGAAGATCGAAGCCAGACGCTTGCGGAAGGTTGACGACATCATCCTGGAATCCGCGCCGGTGCTGCTGCCCGACCCGGTCGTGACGGCCACGATTCTCGCCGATGCGGCACTGGCGAATCTGAAGGTTGTACTGCCGGCGGATGACTCGGACGCGGGCCAGTACCTGCTGCGGCTGGCGTGTCTGCGTGAGTGGCTGCCGAACCTGGAACTGCCCGCATTCGACGGTGATGGCGTGCGCGATCTGCTGCTGGATCTGTGCGCAACCTGCCGATCGTTCGCGGAACTGAAGAAGGCCGACTGGCTGCAGGCAATCCAGAACCGACTGACGTGGCCGCAACGACAGGCGGTGGAGCGCGAGGCTCCGTCGGATATGGAAGTGCCGAGCGGCAGCCGGATCATGCTGGCGTATGAGCGGGGCCGACCGCCGGTACTGGCGGTGCGCATTCAGGAGCTGTTCGGGCTGACAGAATCGCCCACCGTGGCCGGGGGAAGGGTGAAAGTGTTGCTGCATCTGCTGGCCCCGAACTATCGGCCGCAACAGGTGACCGACGACCTGGCCAGCTTCTGGGCGAACACTTACCCTCGAATCCGCGGCGAGTTGCGGTCGCGGTATCCGAAACACTCATGGCCGGAGGATCCGCTGACAGCCGTGGCGATGCGCGGGAGCAAGCGGCGGCACTCTTCGTAAATTGGAAGGTTTGGAACGAACAGCCGGGAGAGGCAATTCGTACCACGTCGCGGAATGCGGAATTGGTTGACTTGGTAAGCTGGGCAGGCATCCGTCCCAGATTCGTTAATCGGTTCTCCGGTGACGACTGGCGCTGCCATTCACTCCTTGCCGCATCTTGCCGGCACTTGGCAGACTTCGCCGTTTGCCTATAGGCCCAAGGCAGTGTAGACTCGCTGCGTCACCCGCTCTCTTAGGAAGACCACATGCTGACCAAACGGCTGAACTTCTGGACCGATCTTGTGCGCCGAGTGCTGCGACCCAGCGGTCCAGCGGTCGCCGGGACGCCCCGTTCGTTCCAAAGGCGGCTGATGGTCGAAGAGCTCGAAGCACGCGACCTGATGGCAGCATTGCCGATTTCGCTGACCGTGCCTCAAGATGTCATCGCCACCGGTGGTATGGTCTATGTTTCGATGTACGCCCAGCTGCTGGACTCCTACACACCGCCCGGTGGCACGCAGATCAACGCGCTTGATTGGGTCTACTTCAACGGAACCGATTATCAGGCCACGCCCGTCAGCGGGAATCTAACTTCTTTCCTGACGGTGACATCCGCGATTACCAACCAGACGTTCACACTACCGGATGTTGACGTGCAATCGGCGCACGTCGTATTCGGCGTCGGCAGCGCGCCCGTCCTGCCGACCGCAGCCGATGGCTCCGTGGCGCAACCGGTCCCAGCCAGCAGCAGAAGTAATATCTACGACTTTGTCGAATTCACCCTGGAGGAGTCAACCGGTCTGCCGACGAACTACGATGTGCTGACGATCAATACGTCGATGATCGACCAGTTCGGCTTCCCGATCCTGCTGAACATCTCACCGGTCCAGGACACCGCGCCCGATGGCGTCGGTGTGACCCTGTCGCGGGATGAAGTACTGTCCGGCTACGGGGCGTTCCTGACGAATCTGGGCCCGGCCGGCGATCCGTTCGAGACCACGCAGCAGGACGGCTTCGGCAGCGCGATCACCGATCGGATCGTGTCACCCAAGGATCTGCCGACAACCAACCAGGTCAGCGGCATTGTGACGCCGACGACGTCCGCGACGACGGGCGGCACGCTCGATATGTCCGGGACGTACTACTATGCGGTGACCGCCGTGGGCGCGAACGGAGTGGAAACTCTGTCGGGCAACAGTTTCCTCAAGGTAACTCCGAATACAATCAGCGGGTATTTGCCCGCAAACAACACGGTACAGGTGGCCTGGTCGCCGTTCGCGGGTGCGGCGTCGTACAACGTGTATCGCGGCACCACGTCCGGCAGCACGGTGACCTGGGTCAAGATCTCCGGCGTCACGGTGCCTACCTACTATGACGATGGCACGATCACGACGGCGGGAACACCGCCGGCCGATCCGCTGTCGACCTATTTCGACGGCCAGATCCAGCAGTTGTTCACGACCTACGCCACCGCGGGCAGATCGCTTGACCTCATCACGACGGACGGCACGGGGAACGGCTACGTCTACTACCTGAGCGGCACGACCACGACTTCGCCGCCCAATGCGCCGACCGGCAATCAGGCACTCGAGTTCAACGTCAGCGAGGTCAAGGACGCAGCAGGGAACAACGTCACCCCCACGGATATTCCGGTCGGCAC
>JBBQII010000227.1:0-6556 GCA_038324795.1 Gemmatales bacterium | reverse complement strand
GGCCCAGCACCGCTCCGTCGAATTCGCCGCGTTTGGGAGCCCGCAGCACCGGGTCGTTCTTGCGCAGCGCGATCAGGTCGCGGTGCAGAAGCAGCACGTTGGCGTTTGTCTCGCGCTCGCTCAGTTTCAGTTTACTGCGCTCGAACGTAGTCAGGTCTTCGGGGCTGGGCAGTTGCGATTGCATCTCGGGCAGGGCGGCACTGCGGAACTGCTTCATGAACTCGGCCCGGCCATCGCGCACAAGCGGGGCCAGTTGCTCATGGTGGTCGGCGAAGTAGAAAAACTCCGACGATGCGGCGAACTCCTGGCCCTGGAACAGCATCGGCGTGCCGGGCATCAGGATCGTGTAAGCGGTCATCGCCCGGAAGCGGCCTGGCGACGCCAACTGGTGGCAGCGCTGCCCTGTACCCGAGTTGGCTATCTGATCATGGTTCTGAAGGAAGTTGACGAACGCCGCCGGGTTGGTCCCCATCGAGGGCGTGCCGCGCCGAGCCTTCTGCCACTTGTAGCGCTGGCCCTGATAGAGGTAGCCCCACTTGGCGGCACTGACGAATTCCTGCGCACCGCCGAGATAGTCGGTGTAGTACGCTTCGTTGCGGGCAGTTAGAACAGTCATCGCGCTGTGGTGGTAGTCGTCGTTCCAAAGCATGTCGTGACCGTAGCCGCCCTGATCGAGCGGGCGGACGAGCTTCACGTGCTGCGGCTCATTCTCGGAGACCAGGATAATCGGCTTGCCCTTCGCGGCGGCGCGAGCCCGCTGGCCGATCTCGACCAGCACATGCACCTTCGATGTATCCTGAATCGCCTGCGTGGCATCCAGTCGCAGACCGTCGAGATGGAACTCGTCGATCCAGTACCCGGCATTGCTGATAAAGAACTCGCGCGACGGGCCGTTGTTGTCGCCGTCGTAGTTCAGCGCTTCGCCCCAGTCGTTCTTGTGCCGATCGGTGAAGTAGTCGGGCGCGAACGCCTTCATGTAGTTGCCGTCCGGCCCGATGTGGTTGTAGACGACATCGAGAATCACGCCGATGCCGAGCGAGTGCGCACGGTTCACGAAAGTGCGGAACTCGTCGGGTTGGCCGTACAGCCGGGTCGGCGCGTACAGGTTGACGCCGTCGTACCCCCAGCCGAACTTGCCGGGGAAGTCGTTGACCGGCATCACTTCCAGCACCGTCACGCCGAGTTCCGCCAGTGCAGGCAATTCGCGCTTCGCGGACTCCCAGGTTCCTTCGGGAGTCAACGTTCCGATGTGAAGTTCATAGATGATCTGTCCTTCAAGCGACGTGCCTTTCCATTCGCTGTCGCTCCATGCGAATGCAGCCGGATCGATCACCTGTGACGGCCCATGCGGCCCTTCCGGCTGAAAACGCGAAGCCGGGTCGGGATAGCGCGCGGGCTCGCCATCAAGCACGAACTTGTACTGTGTGCCCGCGTCGGCCGTCTTGACCGGGCCGCTGAAATAGCCGTTGCCCTCGGCGACGAGCGCTACGGTCTGCCCCGCCCCGGGTCCGCCTTCCAGCGCGACCGCCACTTTCTTGCGGATCGGTGCCCAGACGCGGAAATGCACTCCGCCCCCCGGCAGGACCTCCGCTCCAATCGGCACCCGGCGTTGTGGCTCAGTCATGTTTGTTATCCCTTCTACACCGCTTGCGGCGGTTGCGGTCAGTTCTTCGTCATGTGCTGCGGCGACATCGCCGGGTGCGGTGCCTTCGGTTGCTCGATTTCCTTTCGCAGCGTCTCGACCTGCATCGTCGTGACGGTCTGGCCGGTTTCGTCGAGCGGCACGGTGCGCAGCACGGCCATCGAGCGGTCCTTCAGCAGGTACTCGGCCCCGCCGACCATCGGCTTGAACAGGTCGTTCGGATCGTACGTGTCGACCAGCACTTCCCAATGGTGCTCGGGCTTGGTGTGGGGGATCTTGAACGGGATCGCTTCGTGATGGGCGTTGAGCAACAGCAGCAGCGTTTCGCCCTTGATCGCTTCGCCACGTTCATCGACATCGCCAATGACATCGCCGGCGAGTCGCACACCGAGGCACTTGATGAAGCCGGCATCCCAATCGCCATCGGACATCTCCACCCCGGCGGGAGTGAACCACGAAATGTCCTTGATATCCGACCCGCGGATCTTGCGACCCATGAAGAAGCGCCTGCGCTGGAAGACGGGCTGTTCCTTCAGGATGCGCGACACCCTTCGCGTGAAATCAAGGAAGTCTTTCCGGGGCTTGCTCAGTGCCCAGTTCAGCCAGGTCAGTTCGCTGTCCTGGCAGTAGGTGTTGTTGTTGCCGTGCTGCGTATGACCGAACTCGTCGCCACCGCAGATCATGCCGACCCCCTGCGACAGCAACAGCGTGGCCATCAGGTTCCGCTTCTGCCGTTCGCGCAGGGCGAGGATGTTCGCATCATCCGTGGGGCCTTCCGCCCCGCAATTCCAACTGTTGTTGTCGTTGGCACCGTCGTGGTTGTTCTCGCCGTTGGCGTCGTTATGCTTCTCGTTGTAACTGACGAGATCGTGCAGCGTGAACCCGTCATGACAGGTGATGAAGTTGATGCTGGCGTACGGCAGTCGGCCGCTCCATGCGTACAGATCGCTGGAGCCGGACAGCCGGCTGGCGAACTCGTTGGTGGTGCCGCCGTCGCCCTTCCAGAATCGGCGGACGCAGTCGCGGTATTTGCCGTTCCATTCGGTCCACAGCACGGGGAAGTTGCCGACCTGATAGCCGCCTTCACCGACGTCCCAAGGCTCGGCAATCAACTTCACCTGCGACAGGATCGGATCCTGGTGAATGATGTCGAAGAACGCGCCCAGCTTGTTCACTTCGTACAGTTCACGGGCCAGCGTGCTGGCGAGATCGAAGCGGAAGCCGTCGACGCGCATCTCAGTCACCCAATAGCGCAGGCTGTCCATGATCAGTTGCAGCACGCGCGGGTGCTGCATGTTCAGCGTGTTGCCGCAACCGGTGAAGTCCATGTAGTAGCGCGGGTCTTCCGGCGACAGGCGGTAGTACGCTGCGTTATCGAGCCCGCGGAAACTGAGCGTCGGGCCCATCGGGCTGCCTTCGCCGGTGTGGTTGTAGACCACGTCGAGAATCACTTCGATGCCGGCCGCGTGCAGCGACCGCACCATCATCTTGAACTCCTGGATCGACTTCCGCGGCGACGGCGAACTGGCATACTTCAACTCGGGGGCGAAGTACGCCAGCGAGTTATAGCCCCAGTAGTTGCACAACTTGCGTTCGCCCAGATGCCGATCGTTGACGAAGTGATGCACCGGCATCAGCTCGACCGCGGTCACGCCCAGGCTCAGCAGATGCTGAATGGCCGCCTCCGTGGCGATGCCGGCATAACCGCCTTGCTTGTCCTCGGGCACCTCCGGGTGCCGCTGCGTGAAGCCCTTCACGTGCAGTTCGTAAATCAGCGTCTTGTGCCAGGGGGTATGCGGCGGGCGGTCATCGCCCCAGGTGAACGCGGTATCAACAACAGCGGCCAGTGGGGCGAACGGCGCGTTGTCGCGCGTGTCGTAGGAAAGATCATTGTCGGGATGGCCGATCTGGTAGCCGAACAGCGAATCATCCCAGCGGATATCCCGGCCGATCGCCTTGGCGTAGGGGTCGAGCATCACCTTGTGCGGATTGAACCGGTGCCCCTTGTCCGGTTCATACGGTCCGTGAACGCGATAGCCGTACAACTGGCCCGGCTCGACGTCGGGCAGATAGCCGTGCCATACCTGGTCGGTATTCTCGGGGAGCGTGATCCGGTGCGTTTCCTTCTCCGAATCCGGGGAGTCGAACAGGCACAGATCGATCTTGGAGGCGTTCTCGGAGAAGACGGCGAAGTTGACGCCTGCCCCGTCCCAGGTGGCTCCCAGAGGGTAAGGTCGGCCTGGCCAGACGCGCATGGATGTGTTCCTTCTATTTCGATTTCGATGCGGGTCGCGGTAGTTCATCAGTAAAAACAGCCGGACCTTCCGGCTGACCTTTGTACTCAGAGCAAATCGGGTGCCAGTGAATAGGCCTACAGAAAGGAGAGAGGCGGGCGCTTGTTCCGCGAGTTCCTATCGCTTATGGTAGCGAGACAGTTGAAATCCTCTTCCACGAAGCAAATGATCATGAAAACTTCAATCGGGTTCGCTGTCGGCCTGCTGCTGAGTGCCACTTCCGGGCTTGTCGCGGCCGAGCCGGACAAACGGCCGAATATCCTGTTCTGCTTCGCGGACGACTGGGGCCGATATGCGGGCATTTTCGCGGAGCATGAGAAAGGGCCTTCTCCCAATCAGGTCGTCAAAACACCGAACATCGACCGCGTGGCCCGTGAGGGGTCGCTGTTCCGGCGAGCGTTCGTGAATGCCCCATCGTGCACGCCGTGCCGCAGCTCGCTGTTGTCGGGGCGGTACTTCTTCAACACCGGTCGCGGGGCGATCCTGCAGGGAGCGCAATGGGATGCGAAGATCCCGTCGTTCCCGCTGATCCTCCAGGAATCGGGCTACCACATCGGCAAAACATCCAAGGTCTGGAGCCCCGGCACACCGGCCGATGCGCCCTACGGCGGGCAGAAGTTCGCCTACGAGAAGGCCGGCACGCGCTTCAACAACTTCTCGGAGGAAGTGACCAAAGCGGCGAGAACGGGAACAACGGTCGATGCGGCAAAGGCGGAGTTGCTCGAGCAGGTGGGCAAGAACTTCGATCAGTTCCTGGCTGCGGGCAAGCCGGGCCAGCCGTTCTGCTACTGGTTCGGGCCGACAACAGTGCATCGATCGTGGATCAACGGGTCGGGCAAAGCGCTCTGGAACATCGACCCCGATTCACTGAAGGGCAAGCTGCCGAAGAACCTGCCCGATGTCCCGGAAATCCGCGTTGACTTCGCCGACTATCTCGGCGAGATCCAGGCGTATGACGCCTACATCGGCGTGCTGCTCAAGAAGCTGGAAGAAACGAAGCAACTCGACAACACGCTCATCGTCATCAGCGGCGACCATGGCGCGCCGGGCTTTCCGGGCGGCAAGTGCAACCTGTACGACTTCGGGACAGGCGTGGCGCTGGTGGCGAAGCTTCCCGGCCAGAAGCCGCGACGCGTGATTGATGATCCGGTGTCGCTGATCGACCTGTGCCCCACGTTTCTGGAAGTCGGTGGTGCGAAGCTGCCCGACGGCCTGAACGGCCGCAGCCTGCTGCCCGTGCTGAAGTCGGACAAGTCGGGCCAGGTCGACCCCGAGCGCACCTGGGTGATCACAGGGCGGGAACGCCATGTGGGTGTCGCCCGCGCGGGCAACCTGCCGTACCCGATGCGGGCGCTGCGCACGCCGGAGTTCTTGTACATCCGCAACTTCAAGCCGGACCGCATGCCGATGGGCGACGGGTTGGGCATCACCGCGGACAAGGCACCCGATGACGGAGCACTCTCCGGCGATACGCGCGTCGCCTTCGCGGACATGGATGCCAGCCCCACGAAAGCCTGGCTGGTGAAGCACCGTAACGACCCCGAATGGCAATGGCACTACAACTACGCCTTCGGCAAACGCCCGGGCGAAGAGCTTTACGA
Source organism: Gemmatales bacterium (assembly GCA_038324795.1). GTDB lineage: Bacteria > Planctomycetota > Planctomycetia > Gemmatales > Gemmataceae > JAIOQJ01. The sequence goes on along the minus strand of JBBQII010000227.1, from coordinate 1,019 downwards.
CCTGACCAAAGACCCCGACCAGGTGAAGAACGTGGCCGCGGACCCCGCGTATGCGGACGCCAAAGCGAAGATGGCCGAGCGCTTGTCGAAGATCCTGAAAGACGCCGGCGACCCACGCATGGCCGACGGCGAATGCGTGTACGACCTGCCGCCGTTCAGCGATCCGGAGGTGAAGAAGGGGAAGAAGTGATGGTGGCGTTGAACGGGCGGAAGCGGGACGGTAGACTTTGAGGAAGGAGCGATCCATGCGCACATCCGTCGAATCTCATTCTGGCAATCTGGCAGTACTCATTCCCGCCGAAATCGCATCGAAAGCGGGGCTGATTGCCGGTGGATCGGTCGATATCGAATTAACGAACGGCCGTCTGGTGGTGCGGCCCTCAGGACCGGGTTCTTTGCAGGAACTGCTGGCGGGTATCACGCTTGAGAACATCAACATCGCATGGGAGGATGGGCCGCCTGTCGGGAAGGAACTGCTGTGAACGACCGCCCGTCTACTGACTGCCCTGATCGCGGACATTTCGTCTGGATCTCCTTCGGTCCACAGGCAGGCCATGAACAAGCGGGCCGGCGGCCCGGTCTCGTTCTAACTCCATCGGACTACAACGGACCCGTTGGGCTTGCTGTTGTTTGTCCGATCACGACTCGTGTCAAAGGGTATCCCTTTGAAGTAGCCTTGCCGGCGGGGCTGCCCGTTTCCGGTGTCGTTCCCGCTGATCAGGCTCGAAGTGTTGACCGGGTGGAACGCGGAGCAGTTTTCGCGGGTACCGCGCCAGCCGATATCGTTTCCGAGGTATCACGCCTTCTCGGCTTGCTTGTCGGGGCCGGTGTTGCGCCCTTTTGATGCAAAGTCGCGCGGATCATGATTCACGGCAGGCCGTGCACGCGTGACGCGTGCACTACGGATTCTGCAGCATTCCCCTTCTTGTCTCCCCCAACTCGTTCGCCTGCCAATAGTCGCCGCTGCTGGTATCCAGGCAGGTCAGCCAGCCGCCGCCGTAGGCCCAGGTGTCGATGCA
>JBBQII010000226.1:0-6558 GCA_038324795.1 Gemmatales bacterium | reverse complement strand
ATGCCCCGCTACGAGGCAATGCTGACGCGCGTGGCCGACTTCCTTGAACCGATGCTCGTCCAATCGCCCCCCGACCCGTGGTCGAGTCGGCTGGGCGACCTCTGGCAACTCGGCAAGCTGGGCCTGAAGTTCCGCGGTCTGGGTCAGGGCGGCATTGATGCGATTGAAGTCCTGACAGGTGCGGCCCGGCCGATCCTCGACCGCTGGTTCGAATCCGAACAACTCAAAGTCACCCTGGCAACCGATGCGGTGATCGGTGTGCAGGCATCGCCTTCGATGCCCGGTACCGCGTATGTGCTGTTTCATCACGTGATGGGCGAATGCAACGGCGTCCGCGGCGTCTGGGGCTACGTCCGCGGCGGCATGGGCGGTATCTCGAATGCGCTGGCCGCCTCGGCCGAATCGCATGGGGCCGTCATCATCCGCAATGCGGAAGTGGACCAGATCCTGATCAAGCACGGTCAGGTGAACGGCGTCGCGATGAAGGACGGCCGACAGTTCTTCTCATCGCGAGTGGTTTCGAATGCCGACTGCAACGTGACATTCTTCAAGCTGATGGACCCGAAGCAGTTGCCCGATTCGTTCCGGGACAGCATCTCGCGCATCGACTACTCGAGCGCAACACTGAAGATCAACGTTGCCCTGCATGAGTTGCCGAACTTCACCTGCCTGCCCGGCAGCGCGCCCGGGCCGCAGCATCGCGGGACCGTGCATATCTGCCCCGACTTCGACTACCTGGAGAAGGCCTACGACGATGCCAAGTACGGCCGGCCCTCCGCCTCGCCGATCCTCGAATGCACGATGGCGACTGCCGTCGACGATTCGCTGGCTCCGCCGGGCAAGCACCTGATGTCGATGTTCATCCAGTACGCCCCGTACAAGCTGCGCGAAGGCAACTGGGACGACATCAAGGAGAGGTTCGCCGACCGCTGCTTCGACATCCTCAACGAGTATGCGCCCAACTTCAAGCAGTCGGTCATCGCCCGGCAGATCATCAGCCCGGTCGATCTTGAACGGACTTACGGCATCACCGGCGGCAACATCTTCCACGGCGCGATGTCGCTCGACCGGATGTTCTTCTTACGTCCGGCCGCGGGGTATGCGAACTACCGCACCCCCATCCGCGGCCTGTACATGTGCGGCGCGGCCACGCACCCCGGCGGCGGCGTCATGGGAGCCTGCGGTTGGAACGCGGCCCGCGCGATCATGCACGATGGTTGAGATTCCCTCATGACCCCCGATTGGCAACTTCCTCCCGGTACCGATCGTGGTTCGTGGGACTACGTGCGTAACCGTCTGTTGGCCGACACGTACGACCAGCGGTTGGCCGGCACACCATTGCTGGAACTCGACCTGCGTTTCGCAGCGAAGCATTTCCGGAAGCCGGGTCGGCTGATCGACCTTGGCTGCGGCACAGGCCGATTGATCATGACGTTCGCGCCGCGCGGGTTCGATTGTGTCGGCGTTGATCTGTCCGATGGAATGCTCGACGTGCTGCGGCAGAAGGCGGTCACGGCAGGGGTGGCGGTGGAAACACTCCGCGCGAATCTGGTCGAACTGGACGGCCTCGGCGATGCGTCGTTCGACTATGCCGCCTGCCTGTTCAGCACACTGGGAATGATCCGCGGACGGGAGTTTCGTGCGCGGTTTCTGCAACACGTCGCCCGCATCCTCAGGCCGGATGGTGTGTTCGTGCTGCATGTGCACAACCGCGCATATCGGGGTGGAATGGGGTTGGGGAAGAAGGGAAAAGAGCCAGGCGATCACACGATGCCGCAGGCGATCGGCGGTGCCGACCTGACGCTGCATCACTTCTCGAAGAGTGAAATCGATCGCGACTTGCGCGAGGCAGGGTTTGCGGTTCGCGAATGTGAACCCGTCAGCATCCGCCCGGATGGGAAGGTGCGCGGGCGCTGGTTCTTCCCGGGACTGCGGACGTACGGATACTTGATTGCCGCGGAAAAGGTCGCTTGCGGTGTCGCCTGATCATAAAGGCGACGCCGCAGGCGGCGATCACTCGTGCACGCGGTCGGACCCGGCGACTTTCACGAGCTTGTTGTAGACGCCGATCATGAGCAGTGGCGCTGCCCACTGGCCCAAGAACAGCCCGTCGTTCCGCCGACCACAGGCATGCAGGGCGACTGACACGCCCATGGAGCCCAGCGCGGCCCACAGCCAGATATCCGACGGCAGCTTGGCGGTCTGCTTCTCAAGCGTGCGTGCCACCTTGCCTTCGGAATGGTCGTGGGCTTCCTGGCTGGCCCCGTTCGTCTGGGCTTGGGTGCGATTCATTGTTTCGATCACGGCAAATGCTCCTTGCGGGTGCGTTCAGGCGAGAACTGCATGAAAGGATGCAATCGGTGTGCCGTTCGCGGAAAACAGTAGTTATGCGCCCCTGCTCGCCTGACTACTTGAACACCACCGTCTTCGGCATTGCCTTCTTCATCTTTTCGACTGCATCAACGCTGATGCCTGTTTCGCGGATGGTGATCTGCTCGAGGTACCCGAACTTCACCAGGTCGTCGAGCGTCGCATCCGTGATCTGCTTGCAGCCGCGCAGACCCAGTTGCTTCAGTTGCGTCATCTTCTGCAGCGTGCCGGAACGGATGCCATCATCCGTGATGCCGCGGCAGTAGCTGAGGGCCAGGTTGTCGACTGTGGTCAACTGCGACAGATGCGAGAGCGTCTTGTCGCTGATGTTGTTGAACTCCAGCCCCAGCTTCTTCAACTTCCACCTGGCCAGATGTTCAATCCCCGGCCCGTCGATCTCGTTGCGCTCGAGCGCCAGATACGTCAGTTTCGGCGGAATCTTCAGGTGCTTCAGGTGTTCGTCTTTCAGTCCGCATTCGTGCAGGTGCAGTTCCCCGACCGATTCGAGTTTCGCCAGTGCCGCCAGCGCTTCGGGCGACAGCGTCGCATGCCAGATCGTCAGCTTCTTCAGGCCCGCCCAATGGCCGAGGGCAGTCAGTTCAGCCGCGGTGATCTCGCGATGGCCGATCGTCAGGGCACTAAGCCTCTTGCATTGGCCGAGATGCTTCACCGCTTCGTCATCGATCGGCCGCGGCAGACTCAGGGTTCCCAACTTCGGCCATTCAGTCAACAGATGCAGATGGGCTGATGCGATATCGGCATCAAGCAGGTCGAGATGTTCAATGGTCTTGATGGCCGTCAGTTCCTTCAGGCCCTTGCCGGTCACTCGCGGCCGATCGGCCCGCGGCTTCACGAACGGATACGACCACTGCGGCGGGCCGAACTCCGCCTTCTCGTAACGGGAGATCGGCAGAATCGACAGTGTCCGCAGATTCTTGAGTTTCAGGGCCGCGTTGATGCCCGCGTCATCAATGTCGGTTTCATAGATCGAAACATGCTCGAGATCGGGAAGCGAAGCAATCAGTGCGAACTGCTCATTGCCGGCTTTCTGCCCCCACAGCCCCAGATGCGCGAGCTTCGGCGGTGTGCCCTCGGTCCAGCGGAAGAACGTCAGCGAGCCTCGCTTACCTTCGTGCAGGCCTGCTTCGTTCAGGCGCGTGATCGCCTCGCGCATCGCGGGGGAAGTGATGCCGTCCTCGCGGATGCCGAACTGGCCCGGGGCCTTTTTCGGGGCCTGGGCGAACAGGGCGACGCCGGCAAGCGGCGACAACAGAAGTAACATGACGCGGATCATGCGAGCACTTCCTTCAATGGGCCCGTGCTGTCGCCATGGCGCTCGGCATTGACGCCGACACCCTGCAGCAGCGACAACCACAGATTGCAGAGCGGCGTGCCCTTCGGTGCTGCAATATGCTGTCCCAGTTTGATGCCGGCTCCGCCGCCGGCAATCACCGTCGGGCAGTTGTCGAGCGAGTGCCCCGTCCGCAGATTGCTGCCGTAAACCAGGCAGGTATGATCGAACAGCCGTGAGCCGTCTGCTTCTTTGGTGGCCTTCAACTTGTCGATCAGTCCGGCAAGCAGCTCACTCTGTGCGGCATCGCGACGCTGTGATGCATCGAGCTTTTCACCCAACACGCCATGATAATGGCTCATGTCGTGCGGGTGGACCTTGACGTCGATGCTGGTCAGCAAAGTGCTGACCGGTTGCCGGTACGTCAGCACACGCGTCAGGTCGGTCTGGATCGCGGCCGCCATCAGTTCGTAAACGAGGCGAATCTCTTCCCTGCCGTTGAGTACGCTCTTCGGCTCGTCGACCGGGGCTTTCGGCTGCGGCAAGCCGATCCAGCGTTCCTCCTTGCTGATTCGCGTTTCGATATCGCGAATGCCCTGGAAGTATTCATCCAGCTTGGCGCTGTCTGCCTTGTTCAGGTCCCGCTGCAGTTTGGCCGCATTGTCCTTCACGGTGTCCAGCACACTGCGACGCTGCGCGAGCATGGCCTTCTGCTGCTCGACGGGGGTCGAGTCCTTCAGGAACAGCCGGCGGTACAGTTCGATCGGCCCGTTCTGCCCGCCGACCGGTTTACCGCGGACATCCCATGCCAGCGACAATCCCGGCCCGTGGCCCGAGCCGCCGGCGCTGTCGCTGCCGACGACTTGCAGTGATTCGAATCGCGTGTCACGACCGAGTAGGGCGGCAGCCACCTGATCGGCCGAGACGCTGTTGTGGAAACTCTGCCCCGGCTCGGCGTAGCGGTTGGCACCGGTCAGCCACATCGTGCTGCCCCAGTGGCCTTCGTTCGCGAACTTGTTCCACAGATTCTGAACGACGGTGAAGTCCTTTTTGTGCCGGGCCAGCGGTGCCAACCCCGGCGGCAGCATGTAGTCGGTCCCCGGTTTGGTGATGTCCGGATACCAGCTGCTTTCCGTCACGCCCCAGCCGAAACCACAGAAGATCATGCGCTTCGGCGGTGCGGCCATCGGCGCGGCGTAACGACCGAAGCTGAGTGATTCGAGTGTCGGCAATGCAATCAGCGCGCTGGATGATTGCAGAAACCGCCTGCGTGAAACGTGATGGTTCATGATGAAATCCTGTGGGGAGGGTGTCGCCTACTTGGTTTGAAACTCGCGGCTGCGGACCAGAGCGTGAACGAATTCCCGCATGCCCGACTCTTTTCTCTCCGCCTGCCTGATCATCCCATCGATCAATGCGTCGTCCCGGAAGCCGACGGGCCGGCCGAGGGCATACTCGATCAACGCGGCACTGAACCCGCGGGCGAAAGCGTTCGAACGACCGGCGATCAGATCGCGCAGTTCAAAATAGTCCTTGAACGCGGGTCCGTTGTGCAGCTTGCCGGACGGGTCGATGTTCCAGGTCTTCTTCACCTGCATCCGCTCGGGCCGACCGCCGGCATCGGGTACGCGGCAGTTGTCTTCGGTGCGCCAGGCACCGGCGGCATCGAAGTTCTCGAGCCCGAAACCGATCGGGTCGATCTTGCGATGGCAACTGGCGCACTGGGCCAGTTCCTGATGAGCCTGCAATCGCTCGCGCGTCGTCAGTACCCTGTCGGCCAGTCGCGAGATGGCAGGCACATTGGCCGGGGCAGGGGGCGGTGGATCGTTGAGCAGCTTGCGCAGCACCCAGGCCCCGCGTTCGACCGGGCTGGTCACGTCGCCATTGCCGCCCATCACGTTGATGGCCGCCATGCCGAGCAATCCGCCTCGCGGCGAGTTCGCGGGCACGGGCACCTTGCGATACTCGTCACCGGCCACGCCGGGGATGCCGTAATAGTTCGCCAGTACACCGTTGACGACAATGTAGTCTGCCTTCAGAAGATCCCTTACGCTGCCTTTGTTCTTCAGAAGATGAGCGAAGGTGGCGTACACTTCATTGCGCGCCGCAAGCTTGACGCTGTCATCGAATCGCGGGAACCGGGCACGGTTGATGGTGAAGAAATCAAACCGATCCATCCCCAGCCACTGATAGACGAAACCTTGCGTGAAGCCCTCTGATCGTGGATCGTCGAGCAGCCGATCCGTCTGGGCAGCCAGCACGTCGGGTTTCGACAACTCGCCGCGCTGCGCCAGCGCCCGCAGCGTCGCATCGGGCGGCGCGCCCCACAGGAAGTACGATAGCCGATTGGCCAATTCCAGATCGTTCAATGCTCGCGGCTTTCCGTCAGAGGCTTCCGACAGGTACAGAAAGTTCGGTGAAGCGAGAATGACCGCAAGCGATTCCTTGAGTGCATCGCCGTGCTTCGCTCCCAGCTTGCGGCGGTTCTCATACAGGCCCAGTACGCGGTTGATGTAGTCCGACGCAGGTTGCACGCCACGGAATGCTTCCAGAGAGAATCGCTCCAGCGCGCCGCGGACGTCCGCACTCTTCGGGTTCGCCTTGTCGTCCAGCGGAATGCCGAGAGCCGCTAAACCCCGCGCGGTCGGCTGGGCCGGCACAGGCTCGTACTCGATCTCGAACCAGTCGACCCAGATCGCCACCGGCGGACCGATGCCGTTCTTCCTGACGGCCTCGTTGACCAGTCGGCGCGTCTGTTCGATGTGGTCGGCCGTTCCTTTCTCGCGGATGAACAGCCGGCGGTCTGAACGATCGTTGTGCTTGCGGGTATGGTCGATCGTGAATTCGATCGTCTGCGGCGAGGCCATTGTTCCGGTGACGTGGTGCGTACCGAGGAC
>JBBQII010000225.1:0-6562 GCA_038324795.1 Gemmatales bacterium | reverse complement strand
GCTGAGCGGCGGAAGTTGCAGACACGCCGTGCTACATCGCCGGCCCCAGTTCCTTCGCCTGCAGCAGTTCGATTTTGCCGGCCCGGCCGACGGCGTACTTGAAATTGCCGGTCTTCGTGCAGGCTGCCCCCGGGTTCCCCTTGGGGTCCAGGGCGAGGAAGCAGACAACCGCCGGGTGAACGCCGCGGCGGACGGCCATCGCGTTGACGCGCATGACGGCCAACTCGCATGCTTCCTGAGCGCTCTTGCCTGCCTTGATCTGTTCCGTGATGAAATAGCTGCCGGTGATGCGGATGATCTCTTCGCCGACGCCGGTACCGCCCGCAGCCCCGGCCAGATTGTCGACGTACAGCCCCGCCCCGATGATCGGCGAATCGCCCACGCGCCCTGGCAGCTTGTACGACAGGCCCGACGTGGTGCAGACCCCACCGAGGTTGCCTTCCTTATCCATTGCCAGCACGGTCACGGTGTCGTGGTCCTTCGACGGGTCGCCCAATTCAGCGCTCGTCGGATGCGTCAGCGGCTTGCGGTCCTTGGGCAGGTTCTTCTGCCACTCGGCCACGCTTTCGGGTGTGTTCAACGTTTCCAGCGGGAAGCCATTCTGCAGGGCGAACCACTTGGCCCCTTCGCCCACGAGCATGATGTGCGGCGTCTTCTCCATCACCTTGCGTGCCAGGGCCGCCACATGACGGATGTTCTCGACCCCCGCGACTGAACCGCAGTTCATTGTCTTGCCGTCCATCAGACAGGCATCCAGCGAGACGGTGCCGATCGCGTTGGCGATGCCGCCGTAGCCGACGGAGCGAACCTCGGGGTCGTCTTCCACCGCCTGCGCCCCGGCCACGGCCGCATCCAAAGCGGGCTTACCCTGCGCGAGCAGCTTCAGCGCTTCAGTGGCCGCGATCTTCCCGAACGGCCAAGTGGCAATCACGATCGGCTCAGCCATGCGCCCCTCCACGTCACGAATGTTTAGCGTGCATCCCGACGGATGCGCAGTCTACGCCAGCGCCCAACCGTGCCCCGGCGCTTGCGGCGGGGTCAGGCGGCCGCCGGTCCAGGTCAACTCCTGCGTGAGCGTTCCCGACAGGGCCGTGGTGAACTCGACGGCATCCACATTCGGCAGGCCGCAGGCCAGATGCACGCCTAACTCCGGCAGGCGCACCGGCGAGACGACCACCGGGTACGCCTCGGCAAGAGCGGCAATGCGGACCACGGGCGTCAGGCCACCCAGGCGCAGAACGTCGGGCCGCAGGACGCGGATGTCGCCTCGTTCGAGCGTTTGCCGGAAATCGTCGCGGCGGTCGAAGTGCCCGCCCAGCGCCAGCGGTACTTCCATGCGCTCGGCCAGTCGCTGGTAGCCGATACGGTCATGCCCGGGCAGCGGTGCGTCGTAGCGGTCGATGCCAACATCTTCCTCATAGAAGTGCGCGAGAGCCAGAGCGGTGGAAAGGTTGTAGCGCCCCTCGACGGCAACGCCCAGCCACGCATCTTCGCCCAGCCCGTCGCGGACCTGTTGCACACGGTCGGCATCCAGTTGCACGTCGCCGCCGCCGACATCGACCGTGAGCCCCAGTGCCCCCTGCGCGATCAACGGCTTGGCCCACTTCACCATCGCCGCCGTCTCTTCGCCCGGCCGGGCCGACAGATGCACGGCGGCCGACTCGCGATGCCCGCCCAGCAGCCGGTACAATGGCACCCCGGCGAGTTTCGCCTTCAGGTCCCACAGGGCGATATCAATCGCCGCCCAGGCACGGCATGCCAGCCCATGCCAGCCGGCAGAACGGCAGGCCGCGGCGGCCTTCGCGAACAGCTTTTCGGGCAACGGCATCTCGCCGACGACGAGCGGACCCAGGTCCTGCTCAATCAGCGAGAAGAGAGCGGCCCGGCCCAGCCCGACGGTCGTGAAGCCCAACCCCTGCGTGCCATCGGCCGTGTGCAGCGTGACGGCGACTACCTGCTCCGTCTCCAGAGCCGGACTGTTCAGCGGAATACGCTGGGCCGTGGAAGGTCGAACGAGGCTCACTTCAATTCGGGTGATCGGCGTCATGCAGTATTAGTTACCTTGATTGCGATGAAAGAACCCCGACGTTCGCAAAGCCTCACGTCGGGGCTTGGATTTCACTCTCTTACTGACCCCTGCCCCCTGACCCCTATTCCCCAAGATACGCGGCCTGGATGCGTTCATCCTTCAGCAGCACTTCCGCTATGTCGCTGAAGGTGATCGAGCCAGTTTCCATCACGTAGCCGCGGTGGGCCAGTTTCAACGCCATGCGGGCGTTCTGTTCCACGAGCAGGACGGACATCCCCTGTTTATTCAAGTCGCGTATCACATCGAAGATCTTGATGACGATCAGCGGGGCGAGCCCCAGCGATGGCTCATCGAGCAGCAGCAGCCTGGGTCGGGCCATCAGCGCCCGGGCAATGGCGAGCATCTGCTGCTCGCCGCCGGAGAGCGTGCCGCCCGCCTGCTTCTGGCGATCTTTCAAGATCGGGAAGTAATGATACGCCTTCTCGATGTCGGCTTGAATGCCCGCTTCATCCTTGCGCGTGAAGGCACCCATCCGCAGGTTTTCGAGAACCGTGAGTCGCGGAAAGATCTTGCGACCCTCGGGCGACTGCGCCAGCCCGCGCCGCACAATGTCGTGCGCGGGGACCTTGGCTAAGTCTTCCCCGGCGAAGGTGATCGACCCTCCGCGGGTTTTGACGATCCCGGAGATGGTCATCAGCGTCGTCGTCTTGCCGGCCCCGTTGGCGCCGATGACCGTGACGATCTCGCCGGCATCGACGTGCAGCGAAATGCCTTTCAGCACTTCGATCACGCCGTACCCGGCATGCAGGCCGTTGACTTCGAGAAGGGCCGCCATCAGGTCACCTCCTCTTTCCCGAGGTAGGCTTCCACGACCTTCGGGTCGTTCCGCACTTCTTCGGGCGTGCCTTCCGCGATCTTCACCCCGTGATCGAGCACGGCAATGCGGTCGGAAATACCCATCACCAGGCTCATGTGATGTTCGATCAGCAGAATGGTCATCCCCATGTCACGAATCTTTTTGATCAACTCCATCAGGTCGCCCGTCTCGCGCGGATTCATGCCCGCCGCCGGCTCGTCCAGCAGCAGCAACTTCGGCTTCGTCGACATCGCCCGTGCGATCTCCAGCTTGCGCTGATCGCCATAGGGGAGGTTCTTGGCGAGGGTGCCGGCCCGTTCAGCCAACGAAACGAACTGCAACAGTTTCATGGCATCGGCCGTGCGTTCGCGCTCTTCGCGGGTCGACCAGGGCATGCGGATGACCGTTGCCAGCGGGTTCGAGCGGAACGAACGATCCATGCCGACGAGAATGTTCTCGAGGACGGTCATGTTCTGAAAGAGGCGGATGTTCTGGAACGTGCGGGCAATGCCGCCGTGGGCGATCGAGTCGGCCGTACGACGTGAGCGGTTCCAGACAGTGAACATGCCCGCCGCGCCGATGAGAAAGCCGCCCAGCAACGCGAAGACGGCCGTGCGCGGGCGCTGGTTGCCATCGCGATTCGTGATCGCGAGGTTCTTGATCAGTTGCTGCGCTTCGGCCTCCGAATCGGCTGGGACAGCTTCGGCAGTACCGGCCTGGCCGTAGACCAGCCAGCTTTCGCCGTCCGGGGCTTTCGTGATTCGGATGGTGTCCGGTTGGGCACGCAGTGCGGTCAGCAGTTCGCGTGCGCTGTTGGCGGACGCTTCATCAGGCAGTTCGGCAAGCACCAGTGGCCTTTTGTCGTCGTCGTTGTAATCGGCGGGGATAACGCGGTACCGCTTCGAACGCGGGATCCGTTCGACCACGAGATCGTTGACGAGGTAACCGCGAATGGCCGAGAGCATGCGATCGTAGCTGAACTTCTGCGTGGTACCGACGGCCGTTCGGAAGATTGCGGCCTGCCAGAGCTTGTTGACGTTGATCGCCAGCAAGGCGGCGAGGCAACCGATGACGATGCCCAGCACGATGCAGCCGAGCAGCGTTTTCCAGGTGAACGGCTTGCGCAGGGCGTGGCCTTCGAACTTGACGTGCCCTTCGGTCGGCTCGTAGATGCCGGTGACGGCGTTGAACAGCGTCGTCTTGCCGGCACCGTTCGGGCCGATGACCGAATAGATTTGGCCCTTCTCGACTTGAATATCGACATTGCTGACGGCCGTCAGGCCGCCGAATCGCATTGTCAGGCCGCGGGTTTCGAGCATCATGATGTCGCCCCCCGCCCGACAGTCGCCGCATTCAGGGACAGGTCTTCGCGGGTGGCCGGCAGCAGGCCTCGCGGCCGCCAGCGCATCACCAGTACCAGCACCATGCCGAAGGCCATCATCTTCCAGAAGCCGAACTTCAGGAACGGCGAATCCATCGGCAGGACTTTCGACAACTTGCGGTCAAGAATATCGGCCACGATGTTGTTGTAACCGACGATCAGCAACACCCCCAGCAGGACCCCCTTGCGGTTACCCAATCCGCCGAGGATCAGGCAACTGAGGATGATGATCGAGATGTTGAAACCGTAAAAGTCGGGGTCGGCCGTATCCTGAAAGCGGATCGTGTACAGCGACCCGGCCACGCCGGCGAGGAACATCGCCAACGCGAACGCCGCCAGCTTCAGTCGGGCGGTGTTCAGGCCCATGCAGCTTGCCGCGAGTTCATCCTCACGCAGGGCGACCCACGCCCGGCCCAGGTGCGAGCGCTCGAGATTCATGACGATCACGTACGTGATCACGAGAAAAGCGAGGCAGAAGAAGTAGAGCGGCGGAAACTCACGCGTCCAGTCAGCGTCGGCGATGCCGGGCAATGACGGTGGCGGAATTGGCCGCAGCCCCATCGTACCAGCCGTGATCTCATCGAGATTGCGGATCGTGAAGCGGATGACTTCGCCGAAGCCGAGCGTGACGAGGGCGAGATAATCGCCACGGAGACGCAGCATCGGCCCGCACAAGAGGACGCCCAGAAATGCACAGCCGAGTCCGGCGAGCAGCATGGCCACGGGCCAACTGAACTGGAAAGGATAGGACGGCACCTTCACCATCAGGATGCCGGCGATGTAGGCGCCGACGCCGAAAAACGCACCGATACCCAGATGAAACATTCCCGCATCGCCGACGACAATGTGCAGCGCCAGTGCCAGCATCGCGTAGATGAACAGCGTTGTCAGCCCCCGGCCCAGCGAGTCGTCGATGATGCCGCGGATCGACTCGTTCAGACCCGGGATCAACGGATATGCCGCCAGCAGCAGGAAGGCCAGGAACACCGGCCAATCGGGGATCCGTTTCATCATACTTTCTCCCGGGTGTGGACGCCCAGAAGACCCGACGGGCGGAAGACAAGGATCAGGATCAGGATGAGAAACACGAGGGCGCTCGACCATTCCGAGCCGACGTAGCCATCCCCCAGCGCCCTTACCAGCCCGATGAGCAGGCCGCCCAGCACGGCACCCGGAATGTTGCCGATGCCCCCCAGCACGGCTGCGGTGAACGCGTACAACCCGTTCTGAAAGCCGACGGTGTAACCGATTCGCGTGATCGTCAACGCGTAGATCACGCTGGCGACCCCGGCCAGCGCCCCGCCAATGACGAATGTCGCGCGGATGACCCGGTCGATGTCGATGCCCATCAGCCGCGCGGCCGTGGGGTTCTGCGCGGTGGCGCGCATCGCACGACCCAGGCGCGTATACTTCACGAAGATTGTCAGGCCGATCATGATCGGCACGGTGACGACGACGATTAACAGATCGCGATAGGTGAACTGCAGGCCGTAGTCGGTCAGCAGGTTCGTCGGGGCGACCAGCCCCGGAAAGCTGCGGTCGGACGCGGCCTGAACCGGCTTGCCGTCCTCACGGATCAGGGCGTTCCAGAACTGGCCGATGTTCATGAAGATGAACGACACGCCAATGGCGGATACCAGGGCCGCGAGTTTCGGGGCATCGCGCAGCGGCTTGTAGATCACGCGGTCGACGGCCCAGTTGGCAGCCCCCGCGAAGATCGGCGTCAGCAGGAACATCAGCACCACACCCAGCACCAGCATGCCCGTCCCGGCCCCCGCGACCGCGCCGCCGGTCAGTCCGATCACCGACAGCACGGTCATCGCGAAGAAGCAGCCGAGCATGAACAAGTCGCCGTGGGCGAAGTTGATCAGCTCGACGATGCCGTAGACCATGGTGTACCCGAGCGCGATCAGCGCCACGAGCGCGCCGAACTGCAACCCGTTAATGGTCTGCTGGCCCAGGTTGAACCAGTCGAACTCGGCGAACAATGGGGGCATCGGTGGGCGTGGGGGTTACCGGGGGACGGTCAGTTTCTTGACGAACACGAAGTCGCCGTTGCGGACGGTGATGCCGAAGATTTCCTGCTGGGTGGTGTCGCCGTTGGCGTCGAACGACCAGGTGCCGGTGACGCCGGGGAAGTCCTTGATGGCGACGCCGGCCTGGCGGATCGCCTCCACCGCCACCCGCCCGCACTCGTAACCGTACAGGGCGTAGGCCTCGGCCGGGTCGCGGTGGTACAGGTCGTTGTACTTCTCGAAGAAGTTCTTCCCGCCGGGCGTCTCCTTCAACTTGTCCA
>JBBQII010000224.1:0-6565 GCA_038324795.1 Gemmatales bacterium | reverse complement strand
ATCGGTCCTTCGCGGAAGTTCAGCGACGATTCCTGACCGCTGCCGGCGCTGGTCGACTTCACATTCACCGTCAGCAGACTGGTGCCGCCGGAGGTCAGGCAGGCGAAGGCCGGGCCCTGCTCCGCGGAGCCGCAGCCCTTGCCGTGCTTGCCGGACCGCCAACGTGCCGACGACCTGACCGAGGAGGCCGATGCGGGGTGCTCGCAGGCCTTTGCGCGTCGGGATGATGTCGAGGTCCTGCTCAAGGTTGAAGTCGAGTGATGCCGCTGACGCGCAGAACTCCGAGCCGACGACCGCCGAGCCGGTCATCGTCACGATGATCGTGTTGAGGTCCGGCTGTTCAACGACGATGGTGCCGCCGCCGGTCTGCGCGTCCTTGCTGCGCTGAGGGGTGGCCTCGGCGAGGCGCGAACGCAGCACGATCTGTTAAGGCGGTACCGCGGGGTCGGCGGTCAGCGCCCGGATCGGGACGGCGAGCGTGGCCAGGCCGGCCAGCATCAGGGAACGGCGATTGATCATGGCACGAATGCTCCGTGATACGGGAAAGCCGCCCCTTTCAGTTCGACCCGTCTGGCCCTGCTTCTCCGCGCCATCGCTGCGGGTGGTTTGCCATACACGCCTGTGTTGCCAGTTAGCGGAACAATCGCTACTTCAGCACCTTTCGGTTAAGGACGATGGTAAACCTTACCGATTATTCCGATAGCGTTGGTCCTGACGAATGCACTGCCCGCAAGGGAATCCTGCGACTTTTCGTCTTTGCTCTCTCCCTCGCGCCGGGGCTGTCGACGATCGGTCGCGCTCAAGTGGCGACGGGTGCAGGCAGCGCGTCCCAGGTGTTTCCCAACGGAGAGTTCCCGGCCGCGGTCGGGATCGAGATTCCGTTCGTCGCCGTTCCGCAGTCGAGTGTGGAAGTGGACGCCACCGTTAAGCCCGCGCTGGCCGACTACGCGCCGTCAGGCACTGCGCCACGCGAAGCGCAGGATGCTCCTGGCGCAGCGCCCTTCGCCACCGTTGGCAAGCATCGGCGACCTGTATGGTCGAGTGCCGTTGACGAATGCCGACTACTACATCCCGGGTGTCGGGCCCCAGCCTTTCGCCGATTATGCGCCGTACGGCTACGATGCGCGCGGATTCCAGGAAGCCCCCGGTGTCGCCGAGTTCACCCGGATCACGCCGCCGGCGTCGATCACTCCCGAGGACCGCGGTCGATTCGTCACTCGCGGCCCCGCGCCGAACTCGTTCCTGATTCCCGGGTCGAACACCTCAATGCGACTGTGCGGCTTCGTGCGGGCCACGGGGCTTTCTCAACCCGATCGGCAGTCGCGACGACTTTGTGACCAATACGATCCCGGTTCCGCAGGAAAGCGGCCAGAACGCCGACGTTGCCGCCCGGTACAGCCGCTTCGCTGTTGAATCGTGGACGCCGACATCCATTCATTCATGGAACGTCCACACATTCATCGAGGCTGACTTCTTCAACGGTCCGAAACAGGCGGTCGGCGGCGGGGGCAATCCGTTCCGCCTGCGGTTTGCGTTCGCGGACTTCGGTTACTTTCGCGTTGGTCAGCAGAACACGGTCTTCATGGACGGCAACGCGTTCCCGAGTACTGTCGACTTTGCCGGGCCGCGCGGCCTGGTGAACCAGCGCCGTCCCGGTGCCTGAGCGACGATTCCGCTGGCGGACAAGTTGTTCATCGCCGGCGGGGTCGAGCAGCCGTTCTCGGACATCACGACCAACGATCCGGGCGACAACGTGCAGAACGTGCCCGATTTCGCCAGTCATATCCGTTACGAAGGCGACGTCGGCCACCTGCAGCTGTCAACACTGTATCGCGTGATCGGCTACCAGCCGACGACCAGCGAGGAGGCGGTTCGCAAGGGGGCATTCGGCTTCAGCGCCAGCACGGTGTTTCATCCGTGGGCATGGGCGCTCGGCATCAATCCGGTTCGGGCCGAGAACCCGAGCGGCCTGGTGCGCAGCCGGGTGCTGCTGCAATATACCTTCGGCTGGGGCGTCGGCCGCTACATCCAGGACACCGCGTGGGCCTTGATGCCCTTACCCGGGCGTTCAACACCGTTTACGCCAGTGGCATGAGCGCGAGCTACGAACACTGGTTCACCGAACGCTGGCTGGCGAACCTCACGTATTCGTCAGTGCGTGTCGGCACCACGGGCGGGCAACCGGGCAGCACGTATGCCGCGGCCAACTACCTGGCGACCAGCATCTGGTACATCCCGACCCGCAACATGTCGATCGGTGCGGAATACCTGTACGGCGACCGCGAGAACCTGAATGGGGAACGTGGTCACGCCAACCGCATCAACGCGTTGTTCCAGTACAACTTCTAGGGCGATGTCTGCTTGTCACCGTCGGAGGTCGTTCTCATTATCCCCACACCCTCCGTGAGAGAGAGGTCGAACTGGTGATAATGACGCCCAAAACGTGAGAGAGACCTTCCGTTCGGTGATAATGACGCCCAAAGCGTGAGAGAGACCTTCCACTTCGGTGATAATGACGCCCAAAGCGTGAGAGAGACCTTCCATTCGGTGATAATGACGCCCAATGCGTGAGAGAGTCTTCCCTTCGTTGAGAGTGAGCGTCGTCTTTTTCGGCGAATCCCCGTCTGCCACTGGCCGACTTCTTCGTGCGCAGGCTATAAAAAGTCTTGTGAAGTCGGTGTTATCCCGCACTGTCGGAACGCTCGGCACCTGATTCCCTCTCGGCTATTCTTCATGACTTTGCAACTGGTGATGGTCCTGGTACTGCTGGCCGGTGCCATCGCGATGTTCGCGATCAACAAGCCGCGCATGGATGCCGTCGGCCTGATGATGCTGACGCTGCTGCCGTTCACCGGTGCCGTCAACATGAACGAGGCGCTGTCCGGCTTCAGCGACTCGAACATCGTGCTGATTGCCGCGTTGTTCGTCATCGGCGATGGCCTTGTGCGCACCGGCGTCGCGCGCCAGCTGGGCGATTGGTTGATCGCCAAGGCCGGTAACAGTGATACGAAACTGCTGGTGCTGCTCATGGTGGTCGTCTGCGGCCTGGGCTCGGTGATGAGTTCCACGGCAGTGACGGCCATCTTTATCCCTGTCGCATTGCGCATTTCGCAAAGCACCGGAACATCGCCCAGCCGGCTGATGATGCCGCTGAGCATGGCCGCACTGATCAGCGGGATGATGACTCTCGTTGCCACCGCGCCGAACCTCGTCGTCAACAGCGAACTGATCCGCAGCGGGGCGGCCGGCTTCCAGTTCTTCAGCTTCACGCCGTTCGGCCTGCCGATTCTGGTGCTCGGCATCGTCTACATGTCGTTCGCGAGGAAGTGGCTGTCGGCCGGCAACGGCAAAGAGGCGGATGGATCGCTGATGCCCACGCTCAACGACTGGATCCGCGACTACAAGCTGGCCGGCCGGGAACATCGGGTGCGTGTGACCGCGGGGTCGCCGCTGGTGGGTAAGACGCTCGAAGAACTGGACCTGCGTGATCGGATGCACGCCAGCCTGGTGGCGATCGAGCGCGGGCCGATGATTGTTCAACCGACCGCGAAGACCGAACTGCGCGTGGGCGACATCCTGCTCGTCGATCTGTTCGCCGCTCACGAAGACATTGCCACCCTGCGTGAACAACTGGGCGTTGAAGTGATGCCATTGAGCGGGCCGTACTTCACGGAGCGATCGCAAGAGATCGGCATGGCCGAGGTGATCGTGCCGGCGTCGTCGGAACTGATCGGCTTGACGATCGTGAATGCGAAGTTCCGCAGCAAACTCGGCGTTTCGGTCATCGGCATCCGACGCGGAAACTCGGCCATTGATGAGGGGCTTCGCGATGAAGCGCTCAAGATGGGCGATGTACTGTTGCTGATCGGCCCGTGGAAGGCGATGGACACTCTGCGGTCGGACTCGCGCAACCTCGTGCTTCTGAACCTGCCGGCCGAACATCGCGATGTGCTGCCCGCGGCCGGTAAGGCTCCGCAGGCCGTCGCATGTCTGGTGCTGGTGGTCGGCCTGATGATCAGCGGCCTGATCCCGATCGTGCAGGCAGCGCTGATCGGCTGTCTGCTGATGGGCGCGTTGAAGTGCGTGAACCTTGAAAGTTCCTACCGGTCGATCGACTGGAAGACCATCGTCCTGATCGTCGGCATGCTGCCGTTCTCGACTGCCCTGCAGCGCAGTGGCGGCGTCGACCTGATGGCCAACGGACTCATGTCGGTCATCGGCGGTGCCGGTACGCATGTCGTGCTGGCGAGCATCTTCATTATCACCGCGATCCTGGGCCTGTTCATCTCAAACACGGCCACCGCCGTGCTGATGGCCCCGGTGGCGCTTGCCATCGCGAAGGAACTGCACCTGTCGCCGTACCCGTTCGCGATGATCGTGGCACTGGCCGCGTCGACGGCGTTCATGACGCCTGTGTCGTCGCCCGTGAACACCCTGGTCGTCACGCCGGGCAACTACACCTTCGGTGACTTCCTGAAGGTAGGCGTGCCGTTCAGCATCGTGGTGATGATTGTCTGCGTGATCATGGTTCCCCTGATTCTGCCGCTCTGAGAAGGATACGTTTCATGACGCAGCCGGGCGATGCCCCCAAAAGCGGGATGCAGAAGTTTCTCGATGTTGTCGGGAAGGTCGGGAACAAGGTGCCGCACCCCGCGCTCATCTTCCTCGGCCTGATGGCCATCGTCATCGTGCTGTCGGCGGTGTTCGCCCTGACGGGAGCGGGTGCGTTGGCCCCGCAGGCCGGTGAACAGATCGAGGTGGTGAAGGAAGGCGCGGCGGACACCTACTACAGGGACTACACGCCCGGCGGGAAGAAGCCGGTCGATCCGCCCGCGCGGATCGAAGTGCGAAGTCTGCTGACGGCTGAAGGCATCCGCTTCATGTACACTTCGTTGATTCCGAACTTCATGGGCTTCGCGGCCGTCGGCCTGATGATCGTCGCCATGGTGGGGGCCGCCGTGGCGGGAACTTCGGGGCTGGTCAACGCCCTGATCCGCAAGCTGGTGATCATCTCACCGCGCCGGGCGATGACCTACATTCTTGTGTTCGTCGGCTTCGTTTCCAGCGTTGCCGCTGGCCCGCAGCCCCGAGTCCGCGTTTGCCACCGCCATCGCCCAAGGCTACCGCGAGGCGTTCGCCAAGGCCCAGGCGGAAGTGAAGGATGCCGGCGGCGCGACGGCCGAAGTGAAGTTCACCAGCAAGCCGTCCTATCCTCCGTTCAACGTGCCGGAAGACGCCCCGGTGGTCGCGCGGGCGAAGCGCGCGGCCGAGGCGCTGGGCCTGACCGCGACGACAGTCTTCTCCAACGGCGGACTGGATGCCAACTGGCTCGACAAGCATGGCGTACCGACCGTGACAATCGGTGCGGGCCAGTACGAGATTCACACGATCAAAGAGTATGTTGACGTTCCCGAGTATTTCAACGGTTGCCGCCTGGCCGTCGCTCCCGCGACGATCGAGTAGCCACTGTTCAAGGGGCCTTCCGCAGGGAGGCCCCTCGCCTTGATTTTTCCCCACACTCCACGAGGTTCCATCCGTGTTGACACGCACCGAATTGAAGGTTCTGCAGGCGCATCGCGACTACCCGTCAGTCTCGATCATCGCACGCACGCATCGCACGGCGCCTGCGAACAAACAGGACCCGATCAAGGTCAAGAACCTTGTCCGCCAGGCGATCAAGCGCCTGCAGAGCGAGTTCAAGAAGCGTGAGGTGGAGGCGGTCGTCAGGAACCTGCAGGAACTCGTTAAGAACATCGAGTGGAAGCACACGCTCGATGGCCTGGCGCTGTTCGCGGGGAAAGGCCATTCGTCCGCTGTCAGCCTGCCGTTCAAGGTGAGGTCGCGTGCCGTGGTGGATGAGACGTTCGCCACGCGAGATCTCGTTTACACCTATAATCGGGCCGTACCCTACCGAGTGCTGGTGCTGGGCCACACGGTCAGCCTGCACGACGCCTGGACCGACGTGATGGAAGAACACGGCAAGCCGTTCCCGCTCATCCACGGTGGGCCGGGCGGCGGCTCGAAGCTGCCGGGCGGCCAGGGGATCAACCGCTCGGGCATCCGCGACGATGCGATCCGGGCATTCTTTCGCTCGGTTGATGACGCATTCGCCAGCGTGCAGAGGGTTAACCCGCTGCCGCTGGTAGTCGCCGGTGTGGAGCGGAACATCGCCTTCTTCCAGGAAGTGACTTCGCATGCCAGCGTAATCACCGGGCTGTTGGCCGGCAATCACGAAGGCAAATCGCCCAGTGAGTTGGGCAAGGTCGTCTGGCCGATCTTCGATGCGGCGGCCACCGGCAAACGAACGCATGCGCTCATCGACCTCGATTCAGCCGTGGACGCCAACCGGCACGCCTCCGGCCTCGACCAGGTCTGGCGCGCGGCCGTCGCCGGGAAGGTCAAGACGCTGCTGGTGGAGAAGGACTTCCATCAGGCTGCCGACCTGAGCGAAGATGGCACGAAACTGCTCGACTTCACCGTCAAGGGCGCGGCCGCGCTGGATGACGTGGTCGATGAAGTGATCGAACGCGTGATGGTAAACGGGGGAGCGGTGTTCTTCTTCTAT
>JBBQII010000223.1:0-6574 GCA_038324795.1 Gemmatales bacterium | reverse complement strand
GCGGCTTCCGCAACGGCGACAACCAGCGTTCGATGCGCTGCACAGCATCGTGCAGCGGACCTGCTTCCATCCGCTTTGCGTCCACTTTGCTGGGGAACCATTGGCCGTAGTACTCGTCGAGTCGCGTCAGCAGAGTGCGGTCAACATCCTGCGACAGCCAGGCGCTGACATCCGGATGCCGAAGAATGCCGGCCAACGCATCATAGTCGCCGTCAACCGCGGCCACCGCGGCCTGAAGCAGTCGGAACGGGGCTGTTCCACCCACGCGTGCTCCTTCGACCCAGTCGGAAGCAACGTTCAGTTGTTCCAGTTGCCGGACCAGTTGCGGTACCAGCGCTTCATCGGGCACGCCGATTGTCACTTCATCGATTCCGTACTCCGCCGATAACTGCCGCAGCCAGGCAGTCGCCGCTTCGGCCTGATCGATCGGCCCTTCCACCTGAACGATTTGATCGTCGTCGACGGGCAGGACCGTCGCGGTCCAGCGATCAACGAGGAGACAACCGAATGAATCGAATGCGTCGGCCATGTCGGCCGGCGCGAAGACATACGGCGTGACGTTCGGCCCTACCGCGGCCAGCATCTTCTTCAGCACGCCGTTGAGATCAACGGTGCCGAGCAGCACGATCTGCCGATCGGTACGGATGCTGCCGGATTCGATCGCCCGCAGTCGAGCATCCTGCATGTCGATCAGTTTCTGGCGTTCGAGCAGTTGCCGATAGCGTGCCTGCAACGCGGCCAGTGCATTCCAGCGGGGTCCTTCGTTGAAGCCGGGCACGTTCCGCCCCGCCTGCTGAACTGCGGCGAAGTCGAGTTCGTCTCCCCCCAGTTCGAGATGAAGCTGACCGAACATCCGGGCAAGGTCGAGCCAGCGCAGCGAGTCATCAATGGCCGGTGGAACAGGGACAAATGCCCGCCGTTGATGCTCGGGCATTTCGACGAGTGCCTGCTTCCAGGCGAGCAGTTGCGTCAGGTCGTCGGCAAACGGCAATGCGGGCTCGTACAGCAGTTCCGGCAGTTGGCCTTCGGTTGTCAAATCGGGCGGAGTCAGCAACAGACGGGCGTCATCCGCGGCAAAAGCGAAAAGTTCGATCAGCCGCCTGCCGGCACGCTCGCCGGGAACAACGACAATCAGGCGCGACAGGTCGAGCGTATCGCCCTCACGGTAACTGGCGATGATCCGCGCGACGGCCGACGGCAGCGCTGGCTCGTCCCAGCCGAGAAACACGCGGGCATCCGCCGACTTCGTGGTTTTCTTCATGAACGGGCTCACGGGGTTGGATGTGGGGAAATGATAGCCGGCGGCAGGAGGAGAGGATATGTCGGTAGTGCTGAATTGCGTCGAAACCGGGAACGTAAGCGACGGATGTATCTCTGGTCCGTCGCTTACTTCCGGCGCGGAAGCCGCATTTACGATCAATCGCTGACAGGGCAGCAGGGACACACGACAAACTGCAACTTCAACAGGGATGTGGCAGATTGATGAAAGCAAGGAAAACATAGCTACGGATGAAGACAGGATGAAAGCCGGATAAAAGCTGCTGACACTGAGGGCCCGGGCAGAATTAAACGCTTCGGCTACCGCGAGTCCGACGAGCCGCGAACGCAAGGGAGCGGGGGCAGCCGCTCCTTTTGCGAACAGTTTCAACGCGAAGAAGCAGATTGACCACGAATGGCACGAACCACACGAAATGAAGGCAAAATCGATGTGATGTTGTCTTCATCGTGGATAATCCATCTCCCTTTCGTGTTTTTCGAGCTTTTCGTGGTTGTCTTCAAAGGCCCTGCTGAAGCCGTGGTTATGCCAATATTAACTCTGCCCTTAGTCCCCGCCTGGTTTCTCTTATCCGGTATTCATCCTGTCTTCATCAGTGGCTGGCTTTTCTTCTTCTGCCGTCTCTATGCGGTCGGCGGCATTTCCAATCTGACCGTGAGTAACCTGTCTCACCAAAAGAGCGCGAGTCTCACCAAAGTCGACTCGTCTCCCCTCGGGTCGCAGAGACGTGAGACAGACCCTGTGCCGGCAACATCAAGTCGTTTTCCCCGGTACTCGGCCGCTGATGGCGACGGTGATCCACCGTGCGGCGGCGATCATCAGCAGGGAACAGACGGAGATGATCACGAACAGTGTCAGTCCCATGTTCATCGCGTTGATCGACACCTGTGTGCCGTTCTCGATGTTTGTCAGTTGATTTCTGACCATGATCTGGCCCGCGGTCAGTGTGGTGGTTGTCACAAACAGCATCGGCAGCATCGTGACCAGCGCATAGCGGCCCTTGCCGGAGTTGATGAGCATCGTGGTCACCAGCGCCAGCGCCATGACGGCAAGCAACTGGTTGGCGATGCCGAACATCGGCCAGATAGTGTTGATCTGACCGGTGTAGACGAGAATTCCCCAGCCGCCGGTGACCAGCGTCGTCGCCAGCAGCGCTCCGGGCAGCCAGTCGGATCGGGCGAACTTCGGGTGCACTTTGCCGAGCGTTTCCTGAAACAGGTAACGCGCGATGCGCGTCCCCGCATCAATGGTCGTCAGGATGAACAGGGCCTCGAACATGATGGCGAAGTGGTACCAGTACTTCATCAGGTCCTTGAGTTCCTGATCGGCCCAACTGAACGCGTCGGTAAAGATCATCGCCATGCTGACGGCCAGCGTGACGGCCCCGCCGGTTCGCCCGCGCAGCGACTCGCCGCCGACACTTTCTTCAAGCTGCGCCAGATCCAACTTGTGCACATCGCGGACGCCCGCTTCATGGAGCTTATCCTTCGCTTCCGGCGTTTCGCCGTACTTGAGGTACATCTGCTGCATTCGAGCCTGGAATTCAGGCTCTTTCTCGACATCGACGTTGATCGGGTAGTAGATGTCGAGCGGCATCGACGCAGCCGCAATCAGCGCCACCAGTCCCACCAGCCCTTCGAGCAGCATGGCTCCGTAGCCGATGGTGCGGATGTCGCTTTCCTTGTCGATCATCTTGGGCGTGGTGCCCGATGACACCAGGGCGTGAAAGCCTGAGATGGCCCCGCACATCACGCAGATGAACACGAAGGGAAACAGCCCGCCCGGGAACGTCGGCCCGCCGGCCGCCCAGGTTTCGTTCAGCGGTGGATGCTTGAGCGTCGGGTTGGCGATGATGACGCCGGCAACCAGCAGACCCAGCGTGCCGATCTTCAGAAAGCTCGATAGATAATCGCGAGGCGTCAACAGCATCCAGACGGGCAGGATGGCGGCTATGAAGCCGTACGTGCACAGCGCGATGATGGTATTCTCCCGCGACAGGCCGAAGATCTTTTCGAGCGGCGAGTTGGGAATATACGCACCCGCGAACACCGCCGCGAGTACCATGATCCCGCCGATAATCGATGCTTCGACGATCCGCCCCTTGCGCACGCGGTACATGTAGAAGCCGACGAACATCGCAATCGGAATCGTGCAGAAGATCGTGAACGTTCCCCAACTGCTGCCGGGGATGATCTGCTTGCTGCCGGCGGGGATGATGACCGTGTCGTTCACCACTTCCAAAGGCGTATTCGTTGGTACCGACACGCGAAACGCCTCGGCCCGGTTGCTCGGCTGCTCACGAGGCGAGTAGCGGATCGAACACTTCTTCGGGAACTGCCAGATCGTCTTGCCGTCGTCGCCCGGCTGTTCGGAGAGGTTTTCTCCTCCCGGAAGTTCGATCAACATGCCGGGCGGCAGCTTCGCTTCTTCGCCACCCAGTGCCTTGACGACGACGAACGCCAACCCCGCCAGCGCGATGATGACGATGAACAGGATGGCGATGGAACAGATCAACGAGGCTGGCTTGCCCAACTCGGTACGGGCGATCTCAGCCAGCGACTTACCGTCGCGGCGGACGGAGGCGAACATCACCAGCATGTCCTGCACGGCCCCGGCCAGGCAGACGCCGACCAATAACCAGATCAACCCCGGGGCGAAGCCGTACTGCATCGCCAGCACCGGACCGATCAGCGGCCCGGCTCCGGAGATTGCAGCGAAGTGGTGCCCGAACAACACCCAGCGGTTGGTCGGGTGATAGTTCTGCCCGTCGTTGAAGCGGTGGGCGGGGGTGATGCGCGTATCATCAAATGCAGCCACCTTGGCCGCGAGGAAGGCGCTGTAATAGCGGAAGGCGATCGCCAGGATACATAACGCCCCGACCATCACCGGCATCGCCCGGAGGAGCGTGCGCTGCGAACCCGGATCAGGCCCGGCTACGGTCTCGAAGAACATGTTCGCGAGAAGTGCTTCCGCCATGAATCATTCCCGGGAGAGGATGCGTTCCGCCAGATGCACAGTTTACAGCGGCAAGCGCACGACGGACATGGCATGATCGCGATTCGCCGCATCATCGCAACCGCGCCGCCGCCAGTCGAAGGTCGGCGATCAGTTCATCCGTCATACGGTTTCGGGCAGCCGCATCAGGGGCACGCAACAGGGCGGACGGATGCCAGGTGGCGAGAATCCAGTCGGCCCGTTCGGAATCGAGCATCTGGCCGCGCTGTCTGGTGATGCGGAACTCCTTGCCGATCAAAGCCTGTGCCGCCGTTGCGCCGAGGCAGACGATCCCCTGTGGCTTGACAGCTTCGATCTCTGCTTCCAGCCATGGCACACAGGCCGACGTTTGCCGGGCGGTCGGCTTCTTGTGCAGCCGGCGCGGACCGGATTCGGTGAAGGAGAAATGCTTGACCGTGTTGGTGATATAGGCATCGTCACGATCGATCCCGGCATCGGTGAGCGCCTGATCAAGAAGTTGGCCCGCGGGACCAACGAACGGATGCCCCTGTCGATCTTCCTGGTCGCCGGGTTGTTCGCCGACGAGCATCAGCCTTGCAGTGGCAGGCCCTTCGCCGAAAACCGTCTGCGTTGCGTGCTTGTACAGATCGCATCCCTGACAGCATGCGGCCGCTTCACGCAGCGTTTCCAGAGTACGGCGTTCGGGAATGAAATTGCGGGCAGACATGGCGGAACCCTCCTGATGCGCGACCATGGCTTCGACACGCTGCGGCGCTTCGCGCAGCAAGTCGCCGATGATCTCCGTCTCGGGAAGTGTGTGCCAGAAGCGCGTGGGCATTTCCTTCTTCATGGCCTTCAGCTTGATGCGGGCCGGGTTGAAGATCGCCCGGTAGTAGGTCTTCCAGGCATCCTCAAGCTCATCCCCCGCCGGGGCCGACTGTCGCGGCATGGGCGGTCCAAATCGCAGATCGTCGCGATCCCAATACGCGGAGCCATCGGGGGTCAGAATCGCCCAGTTCATCGCGGTGAATCGCTTCTGGAAGAACGGAGTCGTCAATTCAAGAATGCGATGATCAGGCTGGTACCAGGCGATGTACCATTCCTCGTCTTTGTCGATCAGCTGGCGGAAGCGGACAAAGGCGGTCATCTTGTGCCGGTCGCGGCGAACGGCTTTCTCCATCATCAGCAATTGGTGAACCTGCGGGTCAGTCGGCAGTTCCAGCAGGTGTTTCTCGCCATGCTTCAGCCGCCAGAGGAGCGAGTAGAGCAACGGCCACTTCTCCGGTCCGCGCCAGCACGCCACCAGCCGGGCCATGTCGACAAACTTCGGCGGTACGGTAAACGCAGCCGGTTTCGTACTTTCGATGAACGTATCGGCAAACATCGATGCGGCCTGTGTCGATTCGCGCCAGGTGATCTCCGCGGGCGGCACCCTTTGGCCCAGCAATTGCCGGGCGGCGTCCCGCCAGTGCACAAAGTCATCGGCCACAATGTCGAACATGATGTTCCTCAATCGAACAGCGATCGCTGCACCGGGCGGGCGTCGGGCTCCGGCGCGAACAGTTCCGGCCCCACTTCGCGAATTCCAGGGTGATGATCGACCGCGACCAGGAACCACTGCGCCTTGTTCCATGCAAGCCGCAATCGCTTCAAGTCAGCCAAACGAAGCTGATGGTGCTTGCGCACCTGCAGTAGTCGATTGACGTTGCGGACGCCCAACCCGGGGATCCGCAGTAACTCCTCGCGCGATGCCCGGTTCACGTCGAGCGGGAACAGATGTGGATGCCGCAACGCCCATGCCAACTTGGGGTCATACCGTCCATCGAGATTCGGAACTTCCGGCGTCGTCAACTCGCGGGCGGTGAAGCCGTAGAAGCGGATCAGCCAGTCGGCCTGGTACAGCCGATGCTCGCGAACCATCGGCGGCGCGGCTGACGGCAGCCGTGCGTCCGCATGCGGTATCGGGCTGAACGCGGAGTAGTAGACGCGCTTGAGCCTTTGCCGGGTGTACAGATGGGTGGACGTATCGAGAATCGCCCGATCGGTCGTCGGCGTCGCTCCGACGATCATCTGCGTACTCTGCCCGGCCGGGGCGAAGCGGGCCTTCATCCCCTTGGCGCTATCCTCCTTCGATTCGATGATGCGCAGGCCGATCTCGGTCATCGATTGCTCGATCTGGGGACGCTTTTTGTCAGGGGCCAGTTCGCGCAGATCATCATCCGTCGGCAGTTCGATGTTCACGCTCAGCCGGTCGGCCAGTCGGCCCGCTTCGTCGATCAGGCGCGGGTCGGCACCGGGGATCGTTTTCAAGTGGATGTAGCCGTGGTACTGGTGTTCCTCGCG
>JBBQII010000222.1:0-6578 GCA_038324795.1 Gemmatales bacterium | reverse complement strand
ACGAGGTTGCGCGAAGGGATAATATAGACCCGCTGTCCACGGTGACCATTGCAGGAGTACATATCTTCAGGAACATCGGGTAATTTCTTCGATTTATTCAGCCAAAACTGAGCGCCATATTCGCCTTTGGAAGCAACAGCGGGTGTTCGTGTATAACTGACCCAGCCGTTTGGCAGAATAGTAGACCGACAAAGACCCGGTCATCGCTCATGCCGCGATAAATGCTCTCGTCGCACTTAAGGCAACTGACGTCTGCCTGAAGTCGCTCGATTCGAACGACCCCTACATGCATACCGGGGCGTTGCGCGTGTTGCAGTCATTCCATGAGCCCGCCATCGTCGATAACCTGCTTAGCCGCTTGTCAAAGACAAGCGATCCGGCGTTGCGAAAGGGCCTGGTCCGCACCCTCGCCCGCCTCTACCAGAAAGAAGCCGACTGGGACGGCAAGTGGTGGAGCACCCGGCCCGACACCCGCGGCCCCTATTACAACCCCGTCAAATGGTCCGAAAGCGACAAGATCTACAAGGTTCTGCAGGAGATCGCCCTGAAGGCGGAACCTGCCGAACTGCGCTGGCTGTTCCCCGAGTTGCAGCGCCAGCGCGTCGAGATTCCCGAACTGGGCGACAAGTTGCTGAAGCTTGCCGCAACCGACAAAGACTTCCGATCGATGGCCGTTGATGCGTTCGCTGCCCGCACCGATGTGCCGCCAGCCGCGATACCGATGTTCATCGAGATTGCCCGCAGTGTCAATGAAACACCGACCCAGCGTGCCAGGGCACTCAAGACGCTGATCCGGCTTGCGGACACATCCGAACTGCGTGACACGGTCATCGAGATTCTGACGAGCGACGAGAAGCGCCCATTCGAAATCGACAAGCTGTGGGACGACTTCGTCCGAGACGGCCGGCACAGCAATGACGTGAAACGGTTCGTTCAACTAACGATCGACAAGTCTCCCGCCTTGCAGGAACTGGCGTGGGCGGTGCTGGCCACCGTGGGAGACCGTTCCTTCGGCAGTAAGGAAGCGCGTGCCACTGCCGAGAACACGATCCTTCAAGCCTGGTCGAACCCGGCCAGCGCGGTGCCGCTGCTCCGGTCGATTGGCAAACTGAACCTGACCAGCTACGCCCCGCAGATTCGGCCGCTCATCGAGAATCCCGACAAACAGATTGCAGCTGCCGCCAAGGCATCTCTGGCCGCATTGCGGATCGACCCGAAGTCGCGAAGTCTGCCGCTGATCGGCAAGCTGAAGCCTGAAGACGTGCCGTCGCTGGTGCTGAAGGAGAAGGGCGACATCGCCGCCGGGGCCCGCCTGTTCCAACGCACGGGGTGCATCAACTGCCATACCGTCTCACCCACGGAAGCGCCGAAGGGGCCGATGCTCGCGGGCGTCAGCCTGAAGTACAAGCGGGAGGAACTGCTCGAATCGATCCTGAAGCCGAGTGCCAAGCTGGCCCAGGGGTTCGAGTCGCACCTGTTCGAATTGGCCAACGGCAAGAAGCTGACCGGCTTCATCGTGAAGGAGTCAGGCGATCAAATCGAGATCCGCGATGCGAATAGCGTCGTCACCCTCGTGAAGAAGGCGGACATCGAGGAACGCCGCACCAGCCCGGTCTCGGTGATGCCCGACAAACTGGCCGACAACCTGACCGCCCCCGAGTTGGCCTCGCTGCTGGCGTATCTGGAGTCATTGAAGGCGAAGCAGTAGAATTGCTTGTGCTGTTGCTGTCGTTCATGTGGAGGCTGCACAATGTCTGCGCTGCTTGACCACGCTGTTGAAAAGGCGCAGGAACGCTTCGACGAAGAGCAAGACTTTATTGCCGCGTTGATTCTTGACGAGATCGAAGACGATCGAGTCTGGTAGAAAGCGTTGGCTCGTTCACCGGGAAAATTGGCAGCCCTTATGACGCTCGCCGAACAACAGGTTCGAGAAGGCCACTACCATGGGTTCGACGACTTGTGAACTCACTTCTGGCTTCCGACTTCATGGACTGCTTCGCTCGTCTACCGATGGCGGTACGAGAATAGGCTCGGCATGCCTATCGAATCTGGCGGGCAAACTCTGCTCATCCCAGCCTTCGATTCAAGCCAGTTCATGGTCATGAGAGAGTTTACTCGGTTCGGGTCGGTCGTGGCTGGCGTGCCCTGGGTCGACTCGATACCAATACGGTTACCTGGTTCTGGATCGGTTCGCATTCGGACTACGGTAGCCTGATCGGTTGGTTCCACTTGCACCTGAGAGAAATACAAATGCATCGACTGTGCACTATCGGCATTCTTGCAGCATATCTGCTGATTCCCGCGGCGGCATCTGCCCACCCGATCGTGCCGGGCTTCGAGCGATTCTTCACTGGCGACAAAGCCGATCTCGCGGCAGGCGGCCAGTTGCTGCTGGGGGAACTCAATTGCACGGGTTGCCATCAGCCTTCAGGCGAGGTCGCGAACAAGCAGGCCCCCATACTCGATGCGGTCGCATCCCGGGTGAAAGTCAGTTATTTGCGGGAGTTTCTCAGCGATCCGCAGGCGGTCAAACCGGGAACGACCATGCCCGCGTTGTTCAATGGCGACCCTGATAAGGCAGCCAAGGTCGAGGCACTGGTACATTTGTTGGCGAGCACGGGCACTCTCCGGCACGAGAAGCCCGACGTCAAGGCGACCATCATCGGCCGTGACCTGTATACGAAGATCGGTTGTGTCGCCTGTCATGGCCCCCGCGACATCAACGGGGAGCCGGAAAAGAACCAACCGGCATTCATCGTGCCGCTGGGCGACCTCAAATCGAAGTACACCATCGCCAGCCTGGCCGACTTCCTGGACAATCCGTTGCACGCCCGACCCTCGGGGCGGATGCCCAAGCTGATGCTCCCGAATCCCGGCGCAAAGAAAGATACTCGTGATTCGCGCGACATCGCCAACTTCCTGCTGCAGGGAATCAAGGTCGGTCAAGTGCAGGGCATCGGCACGACCAACTACAGCTATTACGAAGGAAGCTGGAAACTGCTTCCCGATTTCAGCAAACTCAAGCCCAAGGCAACGGGCACCGGAGCGGCATTCGACATTTCCGCGGCGAAACGCCCGAACGACTATGCGTTGCGGTTTGAAGGCTACTTCAAGCTCGCCAGTGCCGGCGAATACACGTTCACGCTCACCAGCGACGACGGCGCGAAGCTTTACGTTGACGGCAAACTCGTCGTTGACAATGACGGTATCCATGCGCCCGAGCCGAAGTCGGGCAAGACCGAGTTGACCAAGGAAGAGCCACATAAGGTCGTGGTCGAGTTCATGAACGCCAGTTTGGGAGCGGAACTCAAGGTCGAAATCAGTGGTCGGGGATTGAACGATCAACCGCTTGGGGCTCACGTGGCCGGCACGGCCGCGTCACTCGAGAAGAAGACCGTCGTCGATGCTCCCGATGATCCGGAATCGATCCAGATCAAGCCGGAACTCGTCGAGAAAGGCAAACTGCTGTTCGCATCGACGGGTTGCGCGAACTGTCATCAATTGGCCATCGACAAGAAGCCGATCGTTTCGACGCTGACAACACTGCCGCTGGCGAAACTCCGTCAGGGCGGCTGTGCGACGGAGAAGCCTGCGAAGGGCTTGCCCGACTATCAACTTAGCGGCAAACAGTTGGCCGCTTTCGACGCCGTCATCAAGGCGCCGCCCGTGGAAAGCAAAGAGCCCGCGGCCACGATCGCCCGCACCATGTTGACACTCAACTGCTATGCCTGCCATCAGCGCGACAAGATCGGCGGCGTGATCGAGGAGACGAACAAGTACTTCCTGACCGTGCAACCCGAGATGGGCGACGAGGGCCGAGTGCCGCCGTTGCTGGATGGAGTCGGGGCCAAGCTGAAGGCGGACTACATCAAGCAGATTCTCGACAAAGGCGCTCACGACCGCCCGTACATGCACACACGCATGCCCGGCTTCGGCACCGCGAACACAGCCCATCTGCAACCCCTTTTCGCAGCGCTGGACAAGGTCCCCGCCGTCGCCGATCTGAAGACCGACATCGCCGAACCGAAGATGCGAAGCGCTGCACGGCACATGGTCGGGGAGCAGGCACTCGCCTGCATCAAGTGCCACACGTTCTCGGGCATCAAGGCGGAAGGAATTCAGGGCATCGATATGACGTTGATGCCAAAGCGACTCAACCGCGACTGGTTCCACTTCTACATGCTCGACCCGCAGAAGTACCGCCCCGGCACCCGCATGCCCAGTGCGTTCTTGAATAACCAAAGCCCGTTCCCCGATATCCTCGACGGCAAGGCGGGCACACAGATCGATTCGATGTGGAACTACCTTTCGCTCGGTAAAGTAGCAACACCGCCGCTGGGTCTCGGCAAGAAGACAATCGCACTCGTACCCACGAAGGACGCGATCATTTACCGCAACTTCATCGAAGGAGCCGGGGCGAGGGGAATCGGCGTCGGCTATCCCGAGAAAGTCAACCTGGCGTTTGATGCCAACGACCTACGCATGGCCTTGATCTGGCAGGGCGCGTTTATCGACGCGGCCCGACACTGGGAAGGCCGGGGGCAGGGCTACGAAGGCCCGCTGGGCGATAACATTCTGGCTCTGCCCAAGGGGGTCCCGTTTGCCGTGCTGCCGAAGCCCGACGCAGCATGGCCGACAGCGTCGGCAAAGGAGCAGGGCTACAAGTTCACCGGCTATCGGCTGTCGCCCGATGACCGTCCGACGTTTGATTACGCCATGAACGCGGTGAAGATCGAAGATTTCCCTAACGCGGCCGTCAACGGCAAAGATTCGGCGCTGAAGCGCGTTCTGAAGCTTTCGACGACTACCACCGTCGATAATCTGCACTATCGCGCCGCGATCGGCAAGAAGATCGAAGCAATGCCGGACGGCTGGTACAAGATCGACGGCTGGAAGATGAAGATTGACGCCGGCAGCAAGCCGATCATCCGGACGATCGACGGAAAAATGGAACTTCTGGTGCCGGTGGTGTTCAAGGATGGCCAGGCGACGATCGAACAGGAGTACGTGTGGTAGAGTGGTCAGATCCCGGAACGATTGTTGAGGCCGAGCGATGGCTCCTATCCTGAAACCAAAGCCGCACCTGCGGCCGGCGATGCTGCACAACGGCGACTGCATGTCGCAGGCGGAATTCCATCGCGCCTATTCGCTGTCGCCTGAAGGCTTTCGCGCCGAGCTTGTCGGAGGGACCGTTCTAGTGGCATCGCCCATGCTGGCCGATCACGGCGAGTTTCACTCTCCGCTCATGACTTTGTTCGGCAACTATGAATCGGAAACCGCAGGCGTCACTAGTGGCGACAATTCGACACTAATTCTTGGCGACCGTTCTGAACCGCAACCAGATGCTTATCTCCGAATTCTCCCCGAGTTTGGTGGCCAGGCAATAGTCAACGAAAACGGCTACATTGAAGGTCCGCCTGAACTCGTTGCGGAAATAGCATTGAGCAGCTACTCCGTTGACCTTCATTCAAAGCGGGAAGACTACGCGGAGAATGGCGTCCACGAATACCTTGTGCTATCCATCCGAGAGCGGCGACTGCACTGGTTCGACCTGCCCAAAAACGTCGAGCACGACTTGCCTTCGGACGGCGTCTGCCGGCTTCGTTCATTTCCGGGGCTGTGGATTCACGCCCCGTCACTGATCGCTCGTGATTTGAAGAAGTTGAATCGAACGCTGAGAAAAGGAATACGCTCCCCAGCACACGCGGCTTTCGTCCGGAAGTTGGCCGCGACGAAGAGAAGACATTTGCCGACCGACCAGTGAATTGATGCTTCGTATCGTAGGCGAGTGTTCGAGTTTGCCCGTTCCACAAAGGCATCCCCATGCAGATTCAAGGCATCATCCCGCCCGTCGTCACGCCGTTCAAGGCGAACGAAGACCTCGACCTTCCCCGACTGAAGCAGCACATCGACTGGCAGATTGCGGCCGGGGTGCACGGGATCTTTGTGCTGGGAACAACGGGCGAATGCTGCGCACTCGATGAGCGAGAGAAACAGGAAGTGATCGCCACCGCGATGTCGCATGTCAACAAGCGCGTACCTGTCTTCGCCGGAACCGGCGCGGAGACAACACGCGAGTCGATCCGCACCACGAAGATGGCCGAGAAGGAAGGGGTTGATGGCGTCTCCGTCATCACGCCCTACTTCATCATGCCCAACCAGAACGAGATCGCCGACCACTATCGGCGGATTGCCGAAACGACATCGCTACCGATCGTGCTCTACAGCAACCCGGCCACCTGCGGCGGATTGAAGATCGACCCTGAAACTGTCGCCCGACTGGCGGAGATCAAGAACATCCGCGCGATCAAGGACTCGAGCGGCGACTTGCAGAACTTCATCGAGACGGTCAAGTTGGTTCCCGATTCATTCTCGGTGCTGATCGGCCGGGACACGCTGATTTGTGCATCTCTGATGTTCGGCGGCAAAGGCGCGGTGCCCGCGTCTTGCAACGTCGCCCCGCATCTGTGCGTCGCGGTTTACGAGTCGTACCGAATGGGCGACATCGAGGGTTCCAAGGCCGCCCAGGCCAAACTGAGCCCCGTCCGCCTGAGCCTGACACTCGGTACCGCGCCGGG
>JBBQII010000221.1:0-6591 GCA_038324795.1 Gemmatales bacterium | reverse complement strand
ATGAGTGTCGTCGCGGCGGTCTGGGCGGCCGCGACCTCCGGGGAGATGTACACCACATCGACGCCAACGATCGATTCGGAATCACCGCCGAGAATGACGCCTGCTTCGCCATCGGCGACGATCCCGCGCGGCTTTGGCTGTGTTCTTGACCAATTGACCAATTCAGTTGAGATCAAAGCGGTGGCTCCACAGTGGAAGCAGTTGCGAACAGTCTTGGGCGTTCCTTTCTCAACGTCGGGGTACTGTTCGCGCAATTCGCCGTTGATCACCCAGCGTTCGATGCCGTCATCGGGCATCGCCAGCAGATCGGCCATCGTCAAGGGTGCGGTTCTGGACATGAGGATAGAGTACCAGATTCACATGTCACTTCGCCACTGTCAACTCATCCACGACAGCGTCCACGCCGACGGTTGATTCCGCCAGTTCGACTGCCCGGCGTTTGAGAGCTGACTCCGCGACCGTGCCCTGCAGTCGCACCGTCGCACCTACGGCCTGAACGTCGATCGGCTGTGTGCTGAGATAGCGGTCCGACTTGAAGCGATCGCGAACGCGCTGGTCGATTCCCGGGTTGATCGAGAGATTGCTTCCCAAGGGTGTGCGCTCCGGCACCAACTGCTCGACATTGCGCGTGACCGCCCGGCCGATCCCGGCCAGACGTTCGCCATCCGACTTCTGGCAACCGGTCACGAACAGGGCGACGGCGATCATCACGCGCTTCATCGTGTTTCATCCTGAATTGTATTGCTTCTCCCACGCGCAGCGGGCAGTATGCCCGCTCTTCGACAATCGAACAAGGCGGAGTTCACCAGCATGAAGTTCCACGAAATGACTTGGCCCCTGCTCCGCAAGGTCGATCGCTCGAAGGTCGTCGTCGTCGCCCCCATCGCCGCCTGCGAACAGCACAGCCGGCATATGCCGGTCTACACCGATACCATCCTGGTGACCGGTGTGGCCGAGGGGGTGGAAAAGCAACTGCCTGACCAGGTACTTCTGCTGCCCACGCTCTGGTTCGGGGCCAGCCATCATCATCTGCCGTTCGGGGCAACGCTGTCGGCATCGGTTGATCTGCATATCGATATGTTGACGGAACTGCTTACCCCCCTTCTCGACGACGGCTACCAACGACTATTGATTCTCAACGGTCATGGCGGCAACATTGACACCATGCAGGTCGCGCTGCGGCGGTTGCAACCGAAGTATCGCGATCGCCTGATGACAGCGGCGTCATACTGGGACCTGGCGAAGGATGAACTGGCCGCGCTGGTGGAAGGCCCACGCAAGTCGATGGGCCATGCCTGCGAATTCGAAACATCAATGGTGATGGCGCTGCGCCCGGAACTGGTCCGCAAGGAAGAGCTGAAAAACGATGACACCCGCTACGACGACCCGGCCCTCCGCGGTCTTTATGTGGCCGAGGACATGAGCCAATGCACTCAGCAGGGATCCGTCGGCTATTCCGAACTGGCGACGCCGGAGAAGGGCCGGGCGTTCCTGAACGCGGCGATCGCACGGACATTCGAAGTGGTGCAAGGGTTGCTGCGTCGACCGTTGCCGGTCGCACGAAAGATTGACTGTTAGCGGGCACCCCGGACGAATGCGGGGGTATCTCTTCTACTCGTCAACTTCCGGGTTACTCAGCATACGGATGATCTGACAAGCAAGCAGTTCCTCGGGAACGGCTATTGCTTATCGCTTTCTTGAGGTCGCGGCTCGTAGTGCGCTCCGCCGATAGGGCATTCGCGAGCTGAACGGACAGTACCCGTCTACAGATCCAGCAATTTCCCCACACCCATCTCGCGCGCCGCTGCCAGGACCCGGGTACCGACGGCGATGTCTTCCAGGCCAATGCCGAGAGACTTGAAAAGCGTGATCTGTTCCGGTTCCGTCCGGCCGGGCGCGCGATGAGCGACGATGCGGGCAATCTCCTGAATGTCGTACCATTCGATGATCCGCTGATCGAGGGCGGCAACGAAGTCGCCGGCTTCGAGCTTGCCCTGATCCTGGCTGTCGATGCAGATCAGGTTCGCGCGGCGGATGACTTCCACATCAACTTCCGCCTTCGAAAGGAAGTTGGACCCGACCACATTCAGGTGCTGACCGGGGGACAGCCATTCGCCCTTGAGGAACGGCTCACGCGCCGACGTCGCCGTGATCAGAATATCGTTGTCCGCGGCCGCCCGCGCATCGGCGACCGGTTCGACGGGTATGCCGCACTCGGCCGAAAGCTGAGTCGCAAACCTGTTGCGACTCTCTTCCTTCGGGCTCCAGACCATTGCTTTCTTCAACGGCCGGATCTTGCTCAGTGCCAGCAGTTGCGTGCGCGCCTGTCGGCCGGTGCCGTAGAGCCCGACCGTCGCGGCATCCGTGCGAGCGAGATACTTGCTGGCGACCGCGCTGGCGGCACCGGTGCGCATCTGGCCCAGCCAGTCGGCCCGCATCAAGGCGGTCATCTCACCCGATTTGGCGTCGTACAGTGTGACGTGAAATAGCGTCCCGGTGCAGGTGGTGGTGTAGGCCTTGAAACCGATCACGCCGAGGGTCTTCGCCGCCGCGGGCAGCACGTGCAGCGTCGTGTGATCGGTCTGGCAGCGTGACCGGGGGTTGTTGAAGGCCTCTTCAAGGCCCATCTTGCGCAGCCCGGTCTCGACGGCTTCCAGGGCCATCTCGACCGTGAGGACACGCTTGACATCATCTTCAGAGAGGTAGAGGACGGGCATCGGGGCCTCCTCAATCAGGGGTTGCTACGCGCCCTTCAGCCAACTCGCAAGTTGGCCAAGGCCGCCTTCGATCTCTGTCGGGCTGGTCGCATACGACATGCGAGCCGAGCCGGGCGAACCGAACGCACTGCCGGGGACGAGGTTCACGTGGGCAGTCTCCAGCGCGCCTTTGCAGAAGGCCACATCGTCCGTGATGTTCAGGCCGCCGACCGTCTTGCCGATGTAAGCGCTGACATCGAAGAAGATGTAGAACGCCCCTTCGGGCATCGGGAACGTGATTCCCGGGATCTTCAACAGCAGGTCTGCCGCGAGGTTCCGGCGTTTCTCGAACTCGCCGCGCATCTGCGCTACGCATTCCTGCGGACCGGTCAGCGCTGCCAGAAGCGC
Source organism: Gemmatales bacterium (assembly GCA_038324795.1). GTDB lineage: Bacteria > Planctomycetota > Planctomycetia > Gemmatales > Gemmataceae > JAIOQJ01. The sequence continues at coordinate 3,487 of JBBQII010000221.1, read as the reverse complement.
GTACTGGCTGACGCTCGAAGGGCAGCTTGTCTGCTGGCTTTGCACGTTGCCCATCGCGTCGATGAGCGGTTTCGGGGCCACGGTCCAACCCATGCGCCAGCCGGTCATGGCGTAGCTTTTGCTCGCGCCGCTGATCGTCACCGTGCGTTCGCGCAACTTGGGGTCGAGCGTGGCGATGCAGGTCGGCTTCGCGTCGCCGTACGTCAGTTGTTCGTAGATCTCATCACTGAGAATGCTGATGTTTGAATCGAGAACAACGTCGGCCAGAGCCTTCAGTTCCTCTCGGGTGTAAACCTTGCCGGTCGGGTTCGATGGCGAGTTGAGCATCAACAGCTTGCACTTCGGCGTGATGGCCGCCTTCAGTTGCGCCGGCGTCATCTTGTACCCGGCCGCGGCAGTTGTCTGCACCAGCACCGGCTTCGCGCCCGTCATCTGCACCAGGTCGCCGTAGCTGACCCAATAGGGAGTGGGGATGATCACTTCATCGCCCGGGTTGCACGTGGCCGAAAGCGTGTTATGGATCGAGTGCTTGGCCCCGTTCGAAATCAGCACCATGTCGGGCGTGCAGTCGAAGTTGTGGTAGCTCTTGTACCATTTGCAGACGGCAGCCTTCAGTTCGGGGATGCCGTTGACGGGCGTGTAGTGCGTGTGCCCGGCGTTCATCGCGTCGGTGGCGGCCTGGCAGATATGCTCGGGCGTGGGGAAATCGGGTTCGCCCAGGCTGAAATCGAACACCTTGATGCCCGAAGCCTTCATCGCCTTGGCTTTCGCTCCGGCAGCCAGCGTGGCCGAGGGAAGCACCGAAGCCGCCAGTTTCGAAACGCTCAACATACCGGTCATCGCCCTGTTTGGAGTGGTGAAGATGTCTCATGCCCTTGTCGCGCGAACATCTATCATGGTATGAAGTACCCCGCAGGGACGCACGCAAAAACCCGCGAAGGACCACGCATGCATGTCGCGCATTTCATCCAGCGCTATCCCCCCGCGCTGGGCGGGTCCGAAGCTTACTTCGGACGCCTGAGTCGCTGGCGGCGCGATCAGGGGGATGAAGTCACCGTCTGGACGTCGACCGCGATCGACCTGAGCGCCTTCTGGTCAAGTACCGGCCGGCAGCTTCGACCGGGGACCACCTTTGAAGACGGTATCACGATACGACGCTACCAGCCATCGCACTGGTTCGCGCGAAGGCACTTCCTACGGTTGCTTTCGTACCTGCCGAGCGCCCCGGTGCAGTGCCTGACGATGACCTGCATCCCGGTCGCCCTGCGCATGATGTACGATGCCGCCGCGTTCGAAGGGCCCTGCGATCTGGTGCACGCCAGTGCCCTGCCCTACGGTTGGCCGCTCTACTGCGCTCTGACGTTGGCTCGACGGAAACAAGTGCCGTTCTTCTTCACGCCGTTTCTGCATCTGGGAAACACCGATGACCCCTCTGATCGCACGCGGCGGATCTACACCTCGAAGCCCATGCGCTACCTGATGCACGCAGCCGACATGCTGTTCGTGCAGACGCGGACGGAAGCGGAAGCGATACGCATGCTCGGCGTCCCTGATGAACGCATCACGCTGCAGGGTCTGGGCGTGGATGCCGACGAATGCACCGGCGGCGACCGCGCGACGGCGCGGCAACGTTGGAACATCAGCAACAGCGATTGCGTCATCGGCCATCTGGCGAACCTCAGCCCGCCCAAGGGAACCATCGATTTGCTGCGTGCCGCCCGCACCGCCTGGGCGAACGGGGCAAACTTCCGCGTGGTCCTGGCCGGGCCGGAGATGCCCGAGTTCCGCCGCTTCTGGCAGTCGTTCGAGCCAAAGCAGCGAGTTGTGAAACTGGGTGTGATCAGCGATCGGCAAAAGCGCGATTTTCTCGCGGGGATTGACGGGTTCTGCCTGCCGTCGCGTTCGGACTCGTTCGGATTAGTGCTGCTCGAGGCATGGGCTAACGGCAAGCCGACCATCGGGTACCGGACCGGTGCAATCGGCGAGTTGATCCAGCACGGGGACGACGGCCTGCTGGCACGTTGCGGCGACATCGAATCGCTGGCGGACAAGCTGACGCAGATTGAACGCGACCCCCACCGGGCCCAGGCGATGGGCGAAGTCGGAAGAAAACGCACCGAATGGGAGTTTCGGTGGGAAGATAAACTGCGCGTGGTGGACGGAATGATCGAGATGACTTTCGATCGTGCTGGTTCAACGACACAACGCTATTGATTCATTTCGTCAAGCCTTCAACATTCGAGCATACTCAGTGTGATGACCGATCCAAAACCAGATTAGGCCATCTGCCCGATCCGGGGCAATGGCTTGGTAGTGCAGTCCCACGCGTGCGGTCCAAAACGATCCAATCGTTTTCAACCGAAGTGACGGATGTCGCGGATTCTACCTTGGCAGTTCAAAGTTTTTGTCGGCCAGATCCCGGATTTGCTCCGGCAATTGGCGCTAGTGGTTCCTGAAGTCCGCCGTGGCGAAGTGGTTCATAACGGGCGACACCGGCCGGCTTCAAATTCGGCGTCGGCGCGATCACCTAAATGGTTGAGCTTGTCCGCAAGAATATCCGCTTCGATGCGCTCGTCCCAAGAATCGGCAAGATACTCTTCAAACCATTTTGCGAACGACGTCAGTTCGTCCGTCTTCAGTTCGCTCACGGCCGTTTCCAGTTCCAACAGATTCACGAGAGCCTCCCATCCAGCAAGGGCGAACAGGACTAAGCCGCGAATCTCTTCCTATCGCAAGTCAGTTTCACGTGCTGCTGTCTTTCACTTCGTCCCGAACGCATCCGGCTGTTCTTCAATCGTCAGCCGCAACTGCAGTGACTTGCCCTCGCGGTTGAGCACCACATCAACCGGCTGATTCAGCGGCAGTGCGGAGACGACCTTCTGCAGTTCCACGCCATCGCGGACCGGCTTGCCGGCGATGGTGATCACCACATCATTGAGCTTCAAACCCGACTTGAATGCCGGCGATTGATCGAACACGCGGGTGACCAGGACGCCACTGCCCTCCTTCAGGCCCAGCCTGCCGCCGGTCTCGGCATCGAGGTCGCGGATCTGCAGGCCCAGATAGCCGCGCTTGACCGCACCTTCCTTCGTCAACTGCTCGACAATCGTCTTCGTCAGGTTACTGCTGATTGCCAGCCCCACGCCCTGGAACCCGCCCGACTTACTCTTGATCGCGCTGTTGATGCCAATGACCCTGCCATCCATTCCCACAAGCGGACCGCCGCTGTTGCCAGGGTTGATCGCCGCATCAGTCTGTAGAAAATCTTCATACTGGTTCAGCCGCAGACTTCGGCTCTTGGCGCTGATGATGCCGTGCGTCACCGTGCCGGTCAGTCCGAACGGGGCACCGATCGCTAGCACGCGATCGCCGACTTCCATCTGATCGCTGTCGCCCAGCGACAGGTACGGCAGTGGCTTCTCGGCCTCAATGCGCACGATGGCTAAGTCGGTCTTTCGGTCGGCCCGCCAGTCCTTGCCGACATACT
>JBBQII010000220.1:0-6610 GCA_038324795.1 Gemmatales bacterium | reverse complement strand
AGCTGTCGTGCTTCTCGGCGGTCAGGCCGGTCATCGGCTGGAACAGGTGGGTGTAGTGGGTGGCGCCCTTCTCGAGAGCCCAGTCTTTCATCGCGCTGGCGACACTGTCGGCAATATCGCCCTTGAGCGGTTCGCCTTTCTTGATCGTCGCCATCAGTGCCTTGAACACAGGCTTCGAAAGGCGCTCGCGCTGCACGGATTCACTGAAGACATTCTCGCCGAAGAGGTCTTTCAGCGAGTGCTTCTTGAAATCGATGTAGTCGAGCTTGAGCTTCGAGGTGGCAATCTTCTGGATGATATCTGTACGACTCGACATGGAAGCGGGATCCTTTTGTGTGATGACGAATTGAAAGGATGGTTAGTGATCAGATACGACAAAAGCCACTAGCGGCATCGCCATGAAAGTCAATCATGGCGATGCCGCTAGCGGCGAATCTCATCAGGGGCCGATCGCGGTGCCGCCGCGTTCGCCGGTGCGGATCCGGACGGCGTCTTCAAGCGGAACGACGAAGATCTTGCCGTCACCGACCTGACCGGTCTCGCCGGTACGGGCGGAGTGGATAATCGCTTCGATCGTCGCTTCCACGAACGCGTCGTTGATGGCGATTTCGATCTTCAGTTTCGGCAGCAAACGGATCTGAATTTCCTGGCCGCGATAAACTTCGGTGTAGCCGCGTTGCCGGCCGCAGCCGCGCACGTCCGTCACGGTCATCAGGTAGACGTCGACCGCGTTCAGCGCCTTCTGGACTTCTTCCAGCTTCTCGGGCCGGATGATGGCAGTAACGAGTTTCACTCGTGGTTTCCTTTCAGTGTGCAGTGGTCAGTGGGCAGTGGGCAGCCAGACATTCCGGCACCGGCACATACTCACGGACATGGTAATTTCGAGTCGGCGAAGGGAGCGGCAGCAAGCGAGTGGGCAGCCGCGATTGTTTGGCTGCCCACTGCTCACTGCTCACTGCCCACTACTATTCTTCCACGCGTACCTTCAACTGCTTGCCGAGCTTCTTGGAGAAGAGCTTCTGGATCGAAGCGCTCAGCTTGGCCGAATCGCCGCCGCGGAGGCGGAAGCGGTTGCCCTGCACCGTGGTGACATACGGATAGATCGCCTTGAAGTCCGGGTCGATCGGCTGATCGCTTGGCTGGCACAGTGCCGACCACGCTTTCATCAGTTCGCCGTTGTCGATCCCTTCGAGAACGACTTCGAACCGCTTCTGGCCGGGAGGAACCTTGGCCGCCTTGGGCTCGGCACTGTCGGTCGTGGGCACGCCGTCATAGCCACTGCCGAAATCAAAGCCACTCTCGCCATGTTCGGTCTGGTCGAGGCCGATCACTTCATCCTTCTTGCTGGTGCTGAAGTTGCCCAGCGTCATCGCCTGGACGGCAAACGCGAGGATCAGCGAGAGAACGAACGCATAGACCATCGAAAACGCGGCCGCCTTCAACTGGATCCAGAACTGCGTCATCGGCGTGCGATCGGCATCTTTCATATCCGCCACGGCCTTGGTGGCAACGGCCAACTCCTGATCGTCTGCCCCGACATCAAGTCCTGTGTAGAATCCGTTCTCGTCAGAGTACGCCTTATCGGCATCAGTCGCGGCCGTGCGCACTGCGGCCAGTTCCTCGGCCGCTTTTTCCGGCGTCACTTTGCCATCGAGTTCGGCCTTCTTCTTGTCCAGATCCTCGTCGGCCTTCTTCTTCATTGCTTCAAGTTCGGCGACAGCGTTCTTGATCGGATCGATGAATTTCGGATCGATCGCCGCGACTCCCTGCTGCTTGCCGATGCTCGTCAACGTCGCGCGGTAGAGAAACTTCGCCTTGGCCGCAGCGACTTCCAATTCGCCCAGGCTGGCGTCGTATTCTTTCTTCTTTTCCTTGTCGGTTTCGGCCGGCTCGGGATTCTTCGCCTTGAACTCTTCGACGGCCTTGTCAGCCTTGTCGACTGCCTCGCTGAGCTTCGGCAGCTCCGACTTCAGTTCTGTGGTTTCTTTCTCGATCGCGGCTGGGCGGGCCATGATTCCCTTCATGGCGAAATAACCATCCGCACCAGGAAGTCCCAGCACGGCCGAATAACAGAACACACCGGTCAGCACTGCACCGAGGAAACCTCCGATAGCATGCACGCCGAACGCGTCGAGAGAGTCGTCGTAGCCCAGGAGCGGCTTGAGCAACACGGCTCCGTAGCAGACCACGCCTGCGATCGCACCGATTGCCAGCCCACCCCAGACGTACACGTACCCGGAAGCGGGCGTCACGGCAACCAGACCGGCAACGATACCGGACGCAAGTCCCAGTGCCGTCGGCTTGCCTTTAACCAACCACTCGGTGAGCACCCAACTCAGGCCTGCGGCCGCCGCAGCCGCCTGGGTGGCTGCGAATGCCGACGTAGAGAGACCGCCAGATCCCAGACCGGACCCGCCGTTGAAACCGAACCAGCCGAACCAGAGCAGACCAGCACCCACCAGCGTGAGAACCATGCTGTTCGGGTGACCGGTGTGGCCCGGATAGCCGTTACGACGACGCAACACGAGAGCACAAGCCAGACCAGCTGTGCCTGCAGCGATATGAACGACAGTACCGCCGGCGAAGTCCCAGGCTCCGAGTTTGCCCAGGAAGCCGGTTGCCGTGGCACCGATGGCCGGCAACGCCCCATCTGTCAGGCTCGTCGCGGCGGACACGTCGTAGAACCAGTCGAACGCCCAAACCATATGAGCAAGAGGGCAGTATACAAGGGTGACCCACAAGATCATGAAGATGCAAAACGGCCAAAAGCGGATGCGCTCAGCAATGGCACCCGAAATCAGGGCTGGGGTGATGATGGCGAACATCCCCTGGAACATCACATGAGCGTAGACCGTAATGTTGTAACCAGGTAGTGAATCGCCCGCACCGATACCCTGCAGGAAGAAGAGCTTCCATGACCAGCCAACAAAGCCGCCACCACTCACGCCCCACATGTCGGGCACCTTGAGCACCGACGGGCCGAATGCCAGGCTGTAGCCGACGGCAATCCAGTAAACGCCAACAACGGCCAAGGCCGCAAAGCTCTGCATCATGGTGGCCAGCACATTCTTGCGACGAACCATGCCGGCATAGAAGAGCGCGAGGCCTGGCACCATGAGCAATACGAGCGCGCTCGATGTCAGCATCCATGCCGTATCACCACTTACGATCGCCTTGTCGGCAGTCGTTTTAACTTCCTTCAGTGCTTTAGCAGTCGCGGTTTCCGCAGCCGGTTCCGGTTCCGCCTTGTAGAGCGGAGTCATGTCCTTCTTCTCATCCTTCTTGTCGTCTTTGCTGTCTTTGGCGGAATCCGCCTTGTCCTTGGGAGCCTGGGCGAGGGTCTCCTTGGGTTGCCCCAGGATCTCGGGCTGCAGGGCCCAGGAAGACTGGCTCAGCCCGGCTGTGCCGAGCAAGGTCAGTGCAAGCAGGAGAGGAAATTGCGAGCGTCTCACCAAGGAAGCCTCCCAGAAAGTGCGCATGGGGCGACCGTCCGAAAACGGGCAGCGCGGATACGAAGGTAGGATCGAGTACACAAGTCTGCTCTCAACTTAAGCAATCGAAGTGCCACATCTAAGCCCCATTTTTACACGTTTTCGTAACTCCTTGATTTTGAGCATGTTGCGTTGCAAGTTTCGACAGCTGACAGTGCCTTGAAATGCAGCACCTTCCTTTCCGCCCGACTGCTCTGCAACAAGATTAAGCATAATCTGCTCAGAAATTGTCTTCCGCTAAGGTCTGCCAACGGGGACGAACGATAATCAGATAGCCGGTTCGAAGGTTCCCCGGCTGGCGCGAGCAATACGGTGCTCGCTGGTGCAACAACTGCCTTCGCCACCTGTGCTCCAGGTGCAACCGCCCTATTTGACAATTCTGTCCTTACCCCATTTACCAGCCTTCCCAAGTCGGAACGACCTGAATCCGAAAAGAAGGTTCTGGGAAAACCGGCATAAGCAAGACGAATGGGAAGTCCAGACAAAGCCGATCCTGTTCTCTGACCGGAAGTATCTCTCCACGGTTTCGTTCGCGACGGATTGCAAACGAGGACCATAACGGTTCTGCCGTCGATTTGATTACCCTTAACGCACACAGAAAAGGCACATACTATGTTGGATGTCTTTGCCTTGAGCGTGGCATTGTCGGTGGGACAGGGTGGTACCCCGGCCCTGGTTCCCGTTCCGGAACTGCCGCGCAACGTCGCTGTCCCCTCGATCGCCCCGATGCCGTCGGCCCCGGCCCGGCTGACAGGCCTGCCGACACAGCGGTCGGTCATCAGCGTCGACCCGATGCCGGCCCCGTACATCGCCGTCCGTCAGGACCCGATGACTGAAGCCAAGATCGAGCCGAAGGCTGATGCCCCGGCCGAAGAAGAGAAGAAGGAAGAAGAAGAGGCACCGCCGGAGAAGGGCTTCTTCATGAAGGCCCTCGAAGGCACCGCCCTCGGCCAGAAGATGGAAGACAAACGGTTCTCCATCAGCGGCTGGACGCAGATGTCCTACACGAAGGGCAACTGGAACAAGCCGACCACACTGCCCGTGGTGTGGAACGACCGCAACAACGCCTTCCTGCTGCAGCAGCACTGGCTGAAGATGGGGAAAGACATCGACGCTGATTCGAAGGAATTCAGCTGGGGCTGGAACGTCGACGCGATGATCGGTACCGACTACCGGTTCATGATGATCCGCGGCCTGTTCAACGAGCAGCTTCTGGGCAGCCAGATCAATGCCAACGAGCCGGGCGGGTTCAAGCAGAACCTGTACGGCTTCGACCTGCCGACCTTCTACCTGCGCGGCTACGCTCCGAACCTGTTCGAAGGAACGGAATTCCGCGTCGGTCGCCAGACCACGCCGTGGGGTGTGGAAAGCATTGAAGGCCCGACCTCGCCGCTGCTGTCGCGCTCTTACGCCTTCAACTGGAGCCCGCCGTTCTTCCACATGGCCATCAGCGCTCTGCCCAAGTTCAGCAAGAACTGGAGCGGTACGTTCATGTTGGCCAACGGTAACGACGTGTTCATCGACCCGTCCCAGGAACTGCGGTTCGTGGGTGCGTTGACGCACACCAGCGACGACGAGAAGACGACCGTCACGGCCGCTACCTCGTTCGGCCGCGGCAAGTTCAACGCCGGCGACCCGTTCAACCCGGCCACCAACGGCCTGATGTCGGAAGCAGCCGGCCGCAACAACTTCAACGCGTTCGACATTGTGATCAACCGCAAGGTGACCGACAACTTCACCTACGCCCTGGAAGCGATCTACGCCTACCAGACCGGCGTGCCCACCACGGGCAACGTCGGCGCGCTGACGGGTGCCGCGGTCAACACCGACCCGGTCTCGGTGACGGCCAACTGGTGGTCAGTCGTGAACTACTTCATCTACAAGCACAGCGACTGCGTTTCGAGCATCGTCCGTGCTGAACTCTTCGACGATGCCGATGGCCAGCGCACCGGGTTCGAAGGCGTGTACTATGCCGGCACGTTCGGCATCCAGTTCAAGCCGAAGGATTGGCTGTTGGTGCGTCCCGAAATCCGGTACGACTACAACGGCTACAGCACGCCGTTCAATGGTGGCACCCAGCACTACCAGTGGACCGCCGCCACGGACCTGATTGTTCGCTGGTAAGCGTTCAGTAATCAGGGGCCAGGGGTCAGGGGTCAGCCAGAGCATAGCTCCGACTGACCCCTTTCTTCGTAATCGCGTTGCGTGACGACAGAGATGGGAGGAAGAAACAGAGGACTTTCGCACTCGCCTCGCGCTTCTCCCCGTTCTTCTGCCCTTCTGCCTTTTCTGTGCTCTGCCTTTTCTGGCCGTCGGACTTTTCTGCGCTTCTGTCTTTTCTGACCCCTGACCCCTGACCCCTGATTATTGTCAGATGTCGTAGTACAACGAAAACTCGTACGGATGAGGCCGAATGCGAATCGCTTCCGCCTCATTTTGTCGTTTATAGCGAATCCAGGTTTCGATCACGTCCGTCGTGAACACGTCGCGCTGCAGCAGGAAGTCCTGATCCTTTTCCAGCTTGTTGAGAGCCTCATCAAGAGACAGTGGTGTGCCGGGCACTTTCGACAGTTCTTCCGCACCCAGGTCGTAGATGTCTTTGTCCAGCGGCTCGCCCGGGGCGACCTTGTTCTTGATGCCGTCGATCATCGCCATCAGGATGGCGGAAAAACCGAGGTACGGGTTGCACGCGGCATCGGGTAGGCGGAACTCGATCCGGCGGTTGCTGCGGCTGGGTGAATAGACGGGGATGCGGATCGCCGCTGAGCGGTTGCGCTGACTGTAGGCCAGTTTCACCGGGGCTTCGTAACCGGGCACGAGCCGCTTGTAGCTGTTGGTCGTCGGATTGGTGATCGCGCACAGGGCGGGGGCATGCTTGAGCAACCCGCCGATCGCGTACTCGGCCATTTCGGACAGCCCTGCATAACGGGAGCCGGCGAACAAGTTGTCGCCATTCTTCCACAGCGACAGATGCACCGTCATGCCACTGCCATGATCCTGAAAGATCGGCTTGGGCATGAACGTGGCCGTCTTGCCATGCCGGCGGGCTACGTTTTTCACGACGTATTTATACTTGAGCACATTATCGGCCATGCGCAGCAAGTCGGCATGGCGGATAT
>JBBQII010000219.1:0-6610 GCA_038324795.1 Gemmatales bacterium | reverse complement strand
ACGAGGCCACCAGCAGCACCACGGCAATGGCGGTCGCTTCGACATAGTTGAATTCTTCCAACTTGGCGACGATCAGCACCGGGGCGATCTCGGTCTTAAACGGCATGTTGCCGGATACAAAGACGACCGAGCCGTACTCTCCCAGGCCGCGGGCGAACGAAAGAGCGAAGCCAGTGGTCAAGGCGGGAACCAGCGCGGGGAAGATCACCCGCTTGAATGTCTGCCAGCGACCGGCCCCGAGGCAGGCCGACGCTTCTTCCGATTCCTTATCCAGGCTTTCGAGAACGGGTTGCAGGGCACGCACGACGAACGGGAAGCCGATAAACGTCAGCACCAGAACAATCGCAGTACGAGAGTATGCGCCGTGGAACCCCAATGGCACCAGGAACTGCCCCAGCCAGCCGTTGGGAACGTACAGACTGGAGAAGACCAGCCCGGCCACGGCGGTCGGCAGCGCGAATGGCAGATCGACCAGTGAATCAAACAGACGCTTGAACGGAAACTCGTAGCGGACCAACACCCAGGCAATCAAGAGGCCGATCACGGTACTGATGGCGGCCGCGATGAACGAAGCGCCAAACGTCAGGTAATAGGCAGCCCGTGTCCGCGGCGTCCAGACGGCCGCGGCGAATTGAGGCCACGTCAGCTGCGCAGCAGTGATGAGGCAGGCGATCAGCGGGATCACCACCAGAATCCCGAGATAAATCAGCGTAAAGCTGAGACTCAGGCGGTAGCCCGGCAAGATCCGACGGTTTATCATGAGGAGGGCTTACTCATCCGGAGCGAGTTAATAGATCACTATTCCGATAATGTTTATAAACAATATCGGCATCCGGACAGGGCGACTGCAGTATACTCGGCATAAACGGGTTAGCCTGTTGAGTAAGCATCCAAATACGATGTGGCGAACGTGCCGGGCATCCCGTAAGGGGCTCGCAAAACAGGGATTACATTCAATGAATATCGTTCGTAGTACTCTCGTGGCGGCCATTTGCGTTATGGTCGCGTTGCCCATTTCGGCCGCCGACGCCCCCGAGGGGATGGTCTGGATCCCCGCGGGGGCGTTCACAATGGGTACCGACAAGGGCCCGAAGGACGAACAACCCGCGCACAAAGTGACGCTCGATGGCTTTTGGATTGACAAGACCGAGATCACCAACGCACAGTTCGCGAAGTTCGTGAAGGCGACCGGATACCGCACGATCGCCGAGCAGAAGCCCGACGCGGCCAAGTACCCTGATGCCCCGAAGGACAAGCTGGTGCCGTTCTCGGCCGTGTTCAAATGCTGCCCGGCCGAACTGGATGGCCCGGCCATCTGGTGGCAGTTCACCCCCGGGGCCGACTGGCGGCACCCTGAAGGGGGGAAGTCATCGATCGATGGGAAGGACGATTACCCGGTGGTGCATATCTGCTGGGACGACGCGGCAGCGTACGCGAACTGGGCGGGCAAACGCCTGCCGACCGAAGCGGAATGGGAATACGCCGCCCGAGGCGGTCTCGATGGCAAGGAGTACACTTGGGGCGAAGCGAAGCAGGGGGCCGACGGCAAGTGGATGGCCAACACCTTCCAGGGCAAGTTCCCCGCGAAGGACACCGGTGAAGACGGCTTCACAGGCTTGGCCCCTGTCGCCAAGTACCCCGCCAACGGTTACGGCCTGTTCGACATGTCCGGCAATGCGTGGGAATGGTGCAGCGACTGGTATCAGCCCGACTATTACGCCGTCAGCCCGGCGAAGAACCCGCAAGGCCCCGCCCGCGGTCTTGAAGAACAACCGGGCGAAGGCCCCTGCAAAGTCCGCCGCGGCGGCTCGTTCCTGTGTGCCAACGACTACTGCCGGCGATATCTTCCCGCTTCGCGCGACAAGAACCCGGCCGACAGTGCCGCCAACCACACGAGCTTCCGATGCGTGAAAGATGCGCGCTAGCCGCGACGCTTCGCGGCTGCCACTTCGTTGATCGTCTTGCGAACGACAATCGCCAGTGCCGGCTGCACGTGGTCGGCGAACATCTCCAGATGTGCCGCCCGCAGCGTGTGTGACTCGACTGGCTCGGTCGACCAGGGCGTCCAGCCCTGAACTTCCACTCGCTCTACTGCTTCTTCCCATTCTTCAATGACATCAGACTGAACGAGGACAACCTTGCCGTCGTACTTCGTCGTCGGCATGTAGTTGTCGTTCGCTCGTAGCAGTGCGTTGCCGACATCGGCCAGGACCTGCTGCGGCACCACGTCAAGCTGCTTGACCATCACGTCCTGGAACACTTCGACGTTCACTCGCTTCATCAACCTCAGCAACCGCTGCTTCGCAAAGGCGAACTTCTCGCGCAATGGCAGCTTCAGCAAGCGCCAGGCGTGAATACGCAGCCGCTTCGCGAGCGGGTATGCCTTCGGGAATCCCGGGGCGAACATATCGACGACGATCAGGCGCGGCACCTGCTTGCCCAGTGCCTGTAACTGCAGCGCGACTTCCATCGCGATCCGCCCGCCCACGGAATAGCCGCCCAACACGTAGGGCCCGTCCGGCCGCTCGGCCAGGATCTCCTTGACGTACCGCGCGGCGATCTCCTCGAAGCGTTCCAGCGGCGGCTCATCGCCGTTGATGCCGATCGCTTTCATGCCGTAGACCGGGAAATCGGAGCCCAGTTCCCGCGCGAACTTGTGGAAGGCGAAGACATGCCCGCCCACCCCGGCGATCAGGATCAGCGGCGGCAGTTTACCGCCCGTCTGCAACGGGACCATCGAGCCCTTGCCCAGTTCCAGTCGCGCATTCAGCGCGTCGGCCAGCGAACGCACGGTCGGATGCGCGAATAGCACTTCCAGCGACAGCCGATGCCCCAACCGCGATTCGATCTGCGACATCAGCACCGCCGCCAGCAGCGAGTGTCCACCGACTTCGTGGAAGTTGTCGGTCACGCTCAGCGGCTTGATCCCCAGCACTTCCTCCCAGATGGCCAGCAGCGCCCGTTCGGCATCATTGCCGGCCGGAACGAAGACGCGGTCGGTCAGAACCGCGGCTGCCTCAATGGTCGGCGCGGGCAGCGCCTTGCGATCGACTTTGCCGTTCGGTGTCTGCGGGAACTCCTCCAGCCTGGTGAATGTGGCCGGCACCATGTAGTCGGGCAGTCGCGACTGGGCATACTTGCGCAGGTCAGCCGGGGTCGGCGCATGGCCGGGCTCGCAGCGGTAGTAAGCGTTGATCATCGCGGCGAATTCATCGTCCGTGCGCGCTGTCACGACGGCCTGGGCAAGCCCCTCATACTCCTCGAGCACGCGCTCGATCTCGTTCAGTTCGATCCGGAAGCCGCGGACCTTCACCTGATGGTCGACGCGCCCGAGGCACTCGATCAAACCATCGGGGTGCAGCCGGCCCAGGTCGCCGGTCTTGTACATCCGATTGCCGGGGATGTTCGAGAACGGGTCGGGAAGGAAGCGTGCCCCGGTCAGTTCCGGTCGACCGAGGTAGCCGCGCGCCAAGCCATCACCGGCGATCCAGATTTCGCCGACGCAGCCGAGCGGAACCGGCTGCCACTGCGTGTCGAGCAGGTAAATCTGCGTGTTGGCGATCGGCCGGCCGATATACATGATCCGGTCGGTCGGTCGCGTCTTATGAATCACGGACCAGACGGCCGTCTCGGTCGGGCCGTACACATTCCACAGTTCGGCCACGCGTTCGGTCAGTTGCTGGTGCAGTTCAACCGTCAGCGGTTCCCCGCCGCACCAGACCCGCAGGTCGGGCTTCCCTTTCCAGCCGGACGCAACCAGCAGCCGCCAGGTAGCCGGGGTCGATTGCATGACGGTCGCGTCGTGGTCGTGCACCATCTCGGCGAGCCGTTGGCCGTTCAGGGCCACATCGCGCGGGATGATGATCGAGCGTGCCCCCATCACCATCGGCAACCATGTTTCGACCGTGTGAATGTCGAATGACAGAGTGGTGATCGAGAAGATCGTGTCGTTCTTGCGCAGGCCGGGCTGGTCCTTGAACGACCAGAACAGGTTGACGAGCGACTGATGCTGCACCGCCACACCGTTGGGCCGACCGGTCGAGCCCGACGTGTACAGCACGTACATCGTGTCGCCGGGCTTGTTGACGTTCGGGGGATTGTCGGCCGGGTTCTTCGCGATCGCTTCCGCATCTTCGTCGACGCGAACGCGCATCATTTTCTCGACCGGCAGATTGTCGAGGAAGTGCCCGTGGGCCACGATGATGGGGGACTTGCTGTCTTCCAGGTAGAACGACAGCCGTTCCGGCGGAAAATCGGGGTCGAGGGGCAGGTACGCCCCGCCCGACTTGAGGATGCCGAGCATCGCCACCGGCATGTCCAACCCGCGTTCGACACACAGGCCGACGAGCGTGTCCGGCACGACGCCAAGTGCACGCAGATGATGGGCGAGCCGGTTCGCCCCTTCGTTCAACTCGCGGAAGCTCAGGGTCTTGCCCTTGAACTCGAACGCGACCTCGTTCGGCGTGCGCGCGGCCTGTTCTTCCACCAGCTGATGGACGCACTGCGTCCGCGGATACTCGACTGCGGTATTGTTGAAGCCGTACAGCACCAGTTCGCGCTCGGTCGCGGGCAGGATCGGCAGGTCGGCGAGCTTCGCCCCGGGCCGGGCCGCGATCCCTTCAATCAGCGTCTGGAAGCGGCCGACGTACCGGGCGATCGACTCCGCGTCGTACAGGTCGTGGGCATACTCGATAAAGCCAGTCGTATGGCCGTTGTTCTCTTCGATGGTCAGCGTGAAGTCGAACTTCGCGCCGACACGCTCCATGGCGTCGTGATGCCAGACCAGGTCGCCGTGAGCGCGGCCGTGCAGTTGCTCGGCCTGGTAGACGAACAGTGTCTGAAACAGCGGATGCCCGCCGGGGATGCGCTCGGGGCGCAACTCTTCTACCAGCTTCTCGAACGGTACGTCGCCGTGCTGGATCGCGCCTGTCAGCGTGTCCCGCGTGCGCTTCAGCAGCTCGGTGAAACTGATGTCGCCCGCCAGATCGGTCCGCAGGACGACGGAGTTGACGAAGCAACCGGCCACTTCGCGCATAGCTGCCGGGCGGGTGCTGATCGGCGAGCCGATGCAGATGTCCGTTTGACCGGTACAGCGCTGCAGGAACGTTTTGAACGCCGCCAGCCAGACGATGTACGGCGTGACACGTGCCTGCCGGCTGATGCCGGCGATCGCCCGGCTCACGGCATCGGACACGCTGAACGGCACTGTCGTCCCGCGGAACGAGCGTTGCGCCGGCCGGGCCAGCGAATGCGGCGGGACCAACGGCGGCGGTGTCCCTTTGAGCTTCTGCTTCCAGTAGTCGACCGCCGCGGTCGTCATCTGGTCGCGCTGCCAGAAGCTGTAGTCGATGTAGCGCACCGGCAGCTTCGATGCTGTCGGCCGTTGCTGACAGCGGTTCGCGTAGGCGCTCCAAAGATCGTTCAACAGAATCGTCCGCGACGATTCATCAATGATCAGATGGTGGAACGTCCAGTTCAGAACATGCTCATCCACACCGAGCTTCAACAGGCGGATGCGGTACAGCGGGCCGGCATCGACGTCGAAAGTGCCACGCGCATCCTCGGCGATCAGACGTTTTGCTTCTTCCGCAGGGTTCGCATGGCCCGACAGGTCGACTATCGGCACCGTGACCGCCATGGTCGAGCGGATCTCCTGTTCCGGCCAGCCATCGACATTGTGGAAGACGGTACGCAGCGAATCCTGTCGTGCGACGACATCCTGCCATGCGGCCTGGAATGCATCGACGTTCAACGGCCCGCGCATATGAAATGCGTCGGCCACGTTGTAGATCGTGCGGTCAGCGATGTTGCGATCAAGGAACCAGAACCGCTGCTGGATCAGCGAGGCGGCGGCCTTCTCGACGCCGGGGCGCGGAACGATGACACTCGCCCGTTTGGCCTGGCGGATGATCTCCGCGAAGCGCGCCACAGTCGGATGCTCGAACAGGCTGGGCAGATTCAGATCGATGTCGAAGCGCTGCTGCAACCGGGCCACCGCTTGCGCGGCCCGCAGGGAGTGGCCGCCCATCGCGAAGAAATGATCGTTCCGCCCGACCTTCTCGCCACCCAGAACGTCGGTCCAGACTTCGGCCACGGCGGCTTCGACCGAGTCGAGCGGCTCTTCGTACTGTCGGGCGTCGACCGACTCGACCGCGGGCGGCTGCAGTGCCCCGCGATCGATCTTGCCGTTGGGCGTTCGCGGAATCGCATCGAGCACACAGACGCGGGCGGGGACCATGTACTCGGGCAGCTTGTTTCGCAGAAAGTCCTGCAGGGCCGACTCATCCACGCATTGTGATGACGGCACGACGTAGGCCACGAGGAAGTTTTGCTCGCCTGAATCACGATGCGCTTTGACTACCACTTCCCGAACACCGGGGTATTGCCCGGCAACGGTCTCGATCTCACCGATTTCGACACGGTAGCCGCGAACTTTCACCTGATTGTCCACACGACCCAGGAACTCGATGTTTCCATCGGGCATATAGCGGGCCAGATCGCCCGTTCGGTACATCCTCGCTCCGGGTACGCTATTCCAGAACGGGTCGGGAATGAAGCGCTCGGCTGTAAGATCGTCGCGATTCAGGTAACCGTCAGCGAGCACCTCACC
>JBBQII010000218.1:0-6616 GCA_038324795.1 Gemmatales bacterium | reverse complement strand
TTCCCACTTTGCGGAACTTGAGCAGGGTCGGCAAGAAACCGCGCAACTGTCAGCATGGGCAACCTGGGCAACCCAAAACTGGTCTGGTGACAAATCCACTCGTCGGTTATTCCACCCCGAGATTCGATCGGTCGGTTTCGGCAGTCGGCCTACTTGGCCGGTGGAGCGGGTTCAATGAACAGGGCATATGTGGCGGTCGGGTTCCTGATGTTCGGCATCAGTGCGTTGACCTGGTGGGGGCTGGCCCACGTCGAGAACGAAGCGCCGGAGGGCAGCGCGATTGCCGATGCGATCGCGCTGAAGGGCCGACCAATGCCGCATCGGGAGACACTCGAGATCTACACCGCCGGCCCGGTAGTGGACATCATCGACCTGTCGCGCACCTTCGAGCCGACAGGTGACGAACTGGCGCTGCAGAACCTGTTGAAGGAAACCGAGATCGAGCTTCCGCTGCCGCGAGAAGTGGCCGAGGAGTTGGCGATGCCGCGACAGGTGGCCGTGGCCGACGGGAAACTGAAGCTGGCCGGCCAGGAAGAGTCCTCACCGCCGGACCGGCTGGAGCAGCTGGGCCGATCGCTGGGCCGTTGGGTGGCAGCAGGTTGCGCGGAGCTGCTGCTTAGGTCGCTTCCGCTTCAAGGCAGCAGCGAAGTGCCCGCCATGAACCCTTGACGGGGGCGCGGTGTCCTGTTACATCAGATAGACCGGGCGTTTAGCTCAGCTGGCTAGAGTACTACATTGACATTGTAGGGGTCACAGGTTCAAGTCCTGTAACGCCCATCCGACGTAAGAGCCACAAACGTAAACGTTTGTGGCTCTTGGCGTTTGTGGGTTGGAGCGGCCGGAAACCAGGTCTTGTAGCCCAACGGCAGCCAATCCCGCTACCTCACGCGAAGAGCCCGGTAAGCTCCCCTGCCAGTTGCACATCCTCATGCGGCATGCAGTGGGCACGGACGCGTAGAGTCTAGCTTACTCGGTGGTCCAGTTTTCGGGGTCCACTTTGATACTGGGCATGGCTCATCTTACCCTTATTCATTCATGCTTTTGGCGATCTTGTCTCTGGTGTCTTCGAGAGTGGTTGTGGGCAAGTTTCGCAGATCGAACTCAGCGGGCGGAGGGCAATCGGGATTCACCCACTGAATGACTACGGCCCAGCCGGCGCTGTCCTCATCATGTTGCAGATAACCGTGAATGGGCCGCACAGCCGTCCACCCGTCTTTCAGGTGAATGGTCAGCACGGGGTCGAATAACTTTCCGGCCAGGACAGCCTCCACATACTGTTCGATGTTCATGGCCATGCAGTATTTGGCGTAACCGGGCAAGCGGCTGGCTCCCACCATCCGCCAGAGACGTTCCTCCTGCACCAGAAACCGGGCCTGATCGGTGAGGATATGTCCGAGGCCTTGATGCTGATGGGCTGGATGCACCATGATGTCCGCACCGTAAAGCGTCGGCCCGGTAGGATCGTGATCGAGAAACGAACCACCAGCCGTGAGTACATCCCACGGGTCATCAATGTGAAAATCGATCATGCGGAGCCGAAGAGTAAAGTGAACACCGGCCACCGCACCGCTCATGCCATCGACTGCGACGAACTGGCCCTGTGGGAATACCTGTCGATGGTCGTCAAGTTCTTCGACGGTGTAGGGCTTCTCGGTGGGGTACACCAGTTCGCAAATCTCGATAAATGCTTCGTAATCCGATGGTTCAGCGTGACGGATTCGATAATTGGCGGGAGGCATGGATGTTCCTTGCTTGCTTACTGCCTGTCTGCGGGAATGTACGGGATCAATCCCTTGTTGAAGGCAATCTCCTGTACGACTCGATCAGATTGCGTTGGCAAGCAGGGCATCACGGACCTTGAGTCTGACTTGCGGCGACAGAGCCGCGAACTCTTCTGGCGTGTCGAGCTTGTCGGGAAGCACCGTGAGCCGCTGGTTCACGAAGAACATGAACGTCCGGTGCAACTTGAAGAACAGGTCGACATCCTGGGGTTCGAGTAGCACGGGTCCACCAGTCCTGATTCGAAGTAGATACCCTCCTCACTCCTTGTGAACCTTGGCCACGATCTTCTCCATCTCGGCGGCGGTGAAGGCACGGCAGGTTGTCGTGTGGACGTTACCCATCGCTCCCAGATGCAGAATGGCGGCTGTCGCCGTTTCGTCATCCGGGGCTTCCAAAATCAGGAGGCCGTCGTGGTCGCCAAGCGTCCAATAAATCTCCTTGACCTTCGCCCCCAGCTTCTTCGCCTCTGCCTTGAAGGTCGCCGCACGCTTGGTCGTGTGGTTGATGTCCTTGATGCCTTGCTGGCTGAACTTGATGTTGGTAATGAAGGTTGCCATCAATGAGTCTCCTTTGGAGAGGGTACAGTGGACCCCGTTGTCTAGACCAAAAAAATGCCTTTTCTCAGCTACTCCCCGGAGGCTTCCGTTGCCTCGCGGCCTTTTCTTCACGGCACAGTCGGTCCTCCTTCACGGTAGCTGAGGGAGGGCCGGGGAGGATCAACCATGCCTCTTCATCGGCCACGGCGATACACCACCTCGGGCGTCTCGTAGGCCAGCGAGACTGCTGTTTCGGCCGCCCTACGATGAGGCTGAAAACGAAACGGGCAACGGCTTGTCAGGCGTACCGGTCATCGTGAGATTGCCGTCGTGTCTTGTTCATGATTCCCGCTCCTGATTACATGCCCCCTGGGAGGCATCTGCTGTCAGTGCACCCGGGATTCGTAACGGCAATCTATCAGTTTAATCAATCATGACGGTCGCGTCGCGCCATGACGCGGCGGCCCCGGATGCGCGTGCCTTGCAGGGCTTCGATCACTTCGTCGGCGCGATCGTTCGGCACTTCCACGAGCGAAAACCGATCAGCAATGTCGACCACACTGACTTCGCCGCCCGCGAGACCGGCCTCGTTGGCGATGGCGCCGACGAAGTCCTGGGGCCGCATGCCTGCTTCGCGGCCCGCGTTGATGAAGATGCGAACCATGCCGCCGCGTGCCCCTTGGCCTTTGGCGGGCGGTCGAGCATTGCGGCCCTTGGCGGGACGCGGTTCCTGATCGAGCGATGGCGAGAGGATTTCTTCGGTCTCTTCCTTATCCGAACCGCTGGCGGCGTGTGCGAACTTGACCGCGGCGAGGGCCACGTCCATGATGTCGAATTCGTTGCTGAGGGACTCGACCACCACGCGAAACCGCTCCAGTTCGCCGCCGACCAATGCTTCGCGCACGCCGACTCGAGTCAGTTCCAGTCGTCGGGCATGCAGATCGGCGACCGTCGGCAACTTCTCAATGCCGATCTTCTGCTTGGTGGCAAACTCGATGTTTCGCAGGAGCCGTTGTTCGCGTGGTTCCGCGAGCGTGACCGCAATGCCTTCACGTCCCGCCCGCCCGACTCGGCCGATGCGGTGGACGTAGTCTTCGGCGGCGGCGGGAACGTCGTAGTTGATCACGTGCGTGAGCCGTTCGATGTCGAGGCCGCGAGCGGCGACGTCGGTAGCCACGACCAAATCGGCCTCCCCACCGCGCAGCTTCTTGAGCACGCGGTCGCGCCCGGACTGGTTGAGCCCGCCATGCAACGCTTCCGCACGCTGGCCACGGGCGTTCAACGTATCCGCCAGCAGGTCGACCTCGGTGCGCGTGCGACAGAAGATCAGCGCGGCGACGGGGTTCTCGATGTCGAGGATGCGGCCGAGCGCCGCCATCTTCTGTGCTCGTGTCACGATGTAGGCCGTCTGACGCACCTTGGGCGCCGCGCCTTTTGCCAGCGATTCGCGGGCAATCCGAATCTGGACCGCGTCTTTCAGATGCCGCTTGGCGACTGCCAGGATGCGTGGCGGCAACGTCGCCGAGAAGAGGACGACTTGCCGCTCCTTGGGTGTCTGGCCGAGAATCGTCTCGATGTCTTCCATGAAGCCCATGTCGAGCATCTCGTCGGCTTCGTCCAGCACAACGGTCAGGATCGTGTCCAGACGCACCGTACCCTGGCGAATGTGGTCGAGAACCCGGCCCGGCGTTGCGATCACGACGTCGACGCCGCGCTGCAGGCCGCGGATCTGCTGGGCATAGGCCTGGCCGCCGTAAATGGGCAGCGCGACGATGCCGGCCGATTTCCCGTAGCGGTGCACCGCTTCGGCGACCTGCATGCACAACTCGCGCGTCGGCACCAGGACGATCGCCGAGGGACGGATGCGGCCCTGCTGCGACGCCAGCCGTTGGACCAGGGGGAGGGCAAACGCGGCCGTCTTGCCCGTGCCGGTGGCCGCCTGACCGACGAGGTCTCGACCCAGGAGCAGGGGCGGAATCGCCTCGCGCTGGATTGGCGTCGGTTCCTCGTAGCCGAGTTCGTTGAGCGCCGCCACGATGCCCGCGTCCAAGCCAAGAGCGGCAAAAGTGATGGAATCAGTTTTTGGGGGCTTCGAGGTCAAAGGCATTACTCTTTCGATACTTAGGAGGGCGCATGCGATTCGCGACGGACACGGGGAAGGCATTCTATTCTTTTTCTCACAAACGAATGCTGACTTGCCCATTGCTCTTCTTGCTGGGAATCGAAACCGAACTCGATCGACGTGACGCGAGCCAGTCTCTGCTTCGGTCCGACCCGCGAATGGCACTAACAGCCCGTCGATCTATCGCAACTTTCCGGCCCGGTTCAAATCAGCAGCGCGATCGCATCGTGTTTTAAGCTATTTTCCGGGCTCAATCACACGGCATCGGTACTCGCTGTCTACGCTTCACCCCGTGGGTTGCCCCACCGGTCGTAAGACTCGCTTCCGGCAGCTTGCCAGGCTCTACCGGACTACCCGTAGAGTTCCTGGCAAGAGGGTTCCGTGATGCGTACTACATCGCTTCCCCCTCTTCCGGGCTTCTTGGCGCAGTCAGGCGGCCGGCTGCCGCAACGCGTCATCGTGAAGACATCCACTCCATTGACCACATGTACTGCCGAATCGTTCCAGCAGTACAGATCGATGACGTTCCACTGCCCGCTTTCATGTTCCATCTTTTCGGCCGCCTCGACCCGCTCGCCGGCCGGATAAAGGGACACCACGTTCGGGTTCTCCCCGAGTCGGTGGCCGACGACGAACACTTCCCGGCCGGTCAGGTCCCGGCCAATGAACAGCGGTTCCCACTCCAGGTCAGCCGCCGATTTCGTCGCCTCAGTAAGGCCCTGCGTGGCCCCCGGTTGATTGTTCTCATTCCAGTTGACGCCTCTAAATGTGGTGGCGAGCACGGCGGCCGGCCTGACCCGCTACGCGTCGGATGCTGCTCACATCCCTGAAAAGTTGAACCGTCGCCAAGCCCTTTCAGGTGTCGTTATCATTTCACCCACACCCTCCGTGATAATGAGGTCGCGCGGGTGATAATGACGCCCAAACGGTGATAATGACGCCCGAATGGTGATAATGACTGCCCAAAGGGTGATAATGACGCCCCGTCGGGTGAGAGAGACTGCCCGAAAAGTGATAATGACGCCCGAACGGTGAGAACGAGCACCCACAGCAAGACCCCTGTCAACCCCTACTTGAAACATTGGCGGGAAAACCGTCGTGAACGACGATTGGTCCATCCGAGCCGTCCGACGTGTTCCAGCTGCGCCGGAGTTCGCGACCAGAGCAGCCCGTTTTCCGCTCCCGGAAACGCACGCGGCGAGGAAGTCGAACTCACCCGGCTCTTCCGAGGTCGCCCCTCTTTCAACCTTCATCAAATCCTCACTGCATCATGCTCGTATCCTCGAACACGATCGTTATAACTGGAGAAATTGGTTTGATGTACTCCGTTTCTGCTGCGCCAAGCGTGGCGGGCGGGGAACGGTGAAGATCGGGAACAAGCTCGGCCTGACCCAGGCCACGATTATCAAGGTTTCGCAGTTGTACATTCGCTGGCAGCCCTAAGGATTCTCTTCATGACTATGCGATCGATTATTGCTGTAATGCTGACCGTTCTCAGTGCCGGTGGTGTGCAGGCCCAAATCTCGATTTTCACCAACCCGATTACCGGAACCAATCCGAGCGCTGACAATCCGTTCACCGCTGGCCAGGTGGTCAACACGAATCTCACCGCCAGCGGCATCGGCCGGGGAACGGGATTGAACGCAAACGCCGGGGCCGACCGCTACAACTCTGCCTCTTGGTCGACGACCATACTCGATGCGAACGATTATTTCACGTGGAGTCTCACCCCCGCCACAGGATACGCTCTCGACCTTTCGAGCTTTGTATATACGGGCCAGGTTTCGACGGGAGCTCCCACGTTTAACTACCGGTCAAGCCTTGATAGCTTCGCGGCCAATATTGGGGCCCCAGTTTCGACCGGCGCAACGATCGGCTTCTCCAGCAGTTTCAGCAACCTGACCGGGGCGACCGAGTTACGACTTTACGGTTTCGGATTCGCAGCCGCGACCACCACCTACAGCGTTAACGACTTTACTTACTCCGGCTTGGTTAGCAATCGCTGGAGTGGAACCACCGACGGGAATCTATCAACGGCCACCAATTGGGCCAGCGGAGCCGCGCCGACCTCAACCAACGGCATCCAGTTTGAAGGCAACACGAACACCACCGTGACGGTGGACGCAGCCACGACTGTGCAGGGCATCCGCTTCGCCAGTGGGGCTGACGCTTTCGT
>JBBQII010000217.1:0-6627 GCA_038324795.1 Gemmatales bacterium | reverse complement strand
TCACTTTTAAGTTAGGCACCGATCTGAACATCGCCCAAGTGCTGGTGCAGAATCGCGTTTCGCTGGCGAACCCAGTGCTGCCGAGCCTGGTGCAACGCCGCGGCGTGTTGGTGAAAAAGAAATCGCCCAGCGTGTTGATGATTATCAATCTGTACTCGCCCGACGAGAGCCGCACCAGTCTCGATCTGAGCAATTATGCGACGATTCAATTGCGCGACGAGTTGGCTCGGCTGGCCGGCATCGGCGACATTACTTATCTGGGTCAGCGCGACTACAGCATGCGCGTGTGGCTCGATCCGCAGAAGCTTTCGAGCTTGAATCTCACGGCCGCCGATGTCACCAACGCCATCAGCCAGCAAAATGCGCAGGTCGCCGCCGGGCAAATCGGCCAGCCGCCGGTTAACTCTGGGCAGGTATTTCAATACACAATGACCACGCTCGGTCGGTTGACCGATGCCGATCAATTCGGCGAGATTGTGCTCAAGACTGATAACCAAGGCCGCGTGGTTCGCTTGCGCGACGTCGCCAAGATCGAACTCGGCGCGCAGGATTACGATCAAAGTTGCACGTTCGACGGCAAGCCCTCAGTGGCGCTGTCGCTGTATCAATTGCCTGGGTCCAATGCCCTGGATACGGCCAAGCAAGTCCGCGACAAAATGGACGATTTGAAAGAGCGATTCCCGCAGGGCATCGACTACAAGATCGTTTACGACACTACGCCGTTCATTACCGAATCGATCGACGAAGTTTTTAAAACGCTTCGCGACGCAATCATTCTCGTGGCGCTGGTGGTGCTGGTGTTCTTGCAAAACTGGCGCTCGGCCATCATTCCGCTGGTGGCTGTGCCGGTGGCGATTGTCGGCACGTTTGCCGTGATGGCCGGCCTGCATTTCAGTTTGAACAACCTGACGCTGTTCGGCCTGGTGCTGGCGATTGGCATCGTTGTGGACGATGCGATCGTGGTGGTCGAGGCGGTGGAACACTTCATCGCGCAGGGGATGTCGCCGCGCGATGCGACAATCAAGGCCATGGAACAGGTGTCCGGACCAATCGTCGCCGTGGGCTTTGTTCTCACGGCGGTGTTCATTCCGTGCACCTTTATCTCGGGACTGGTAGGCCAGTTCTTCCGTCAGTTCGCGCTCACCATCGCAATCTCGGCCATCATCTCCACCATCAACTCGCTCACATTGAGCCCCGCGCTGGCGGCGCTGTTGCTCAAGCCCAAACACGGACGGCGCGACCCGCTGACGCGGCTGCTCGACTTCATGTTCGGCTGGTTCTTCCGCCTCTTCGATCGTGGTTTCCGTTTCTCGGAGCGGGCCTACACGCGAGTGGTGCGTACGTCACTGCGCGTCGGCGGGCTTGTGGTCGTCGTCTATGGCGGGTTGATTGTGTTGACCGGCTGGCAGTATCAACGCCTGCCGACCGGCTTCATCCCATCGCAGGACAAAGGCTATTTTATCGCAAGCGTCCAGTTGCCCGACTCAGCCGCCGCGGAGCGGACGCTTGCCGTGATGGCCAAGGTTGACGCGATCGTCAAGGAGACCGACGGCGTCAGAAGCGCGAACGCCATCGCCGGGAACTCGTTCGTCTTGAGTGCCTACGGTTCCAACTTCGGCTCGGTGTTCCTCATCCTGAGGGACTTCGACTATCGGCGTGACCATCCGGAGATGTCGGGCGATGCGCTGCTCACCACGCTTCGGGGCAAGTTCGCGAAGCAGATCCCCGAGGCGCAGGTGATGGTCTATCCCGCCCCGGCCGTTTCAGGGCTCGGTCGTGCCGGCGGGTTCAAGCTGATGATCGAGGATCGCGGCGAGGTCGGCATGCGAACGCTGCAGACCGTTACGGACTCGGTTGTTGAACGAGGCAACAAGCAGCCCGGCCTGGCCGGCCTGAACACGGTGTTCAAGACAAACTCGCCGCAGATCTTCCTGGACATCGACCGCGAAAAGTGCTTCAAGCAACAGGTGAATCTCGGCAAACTCTTCGGCGCGCTGCAGGGGTATCTCGGTTCGCGCTATGCGAACGACTTCAACCGCTTCGGCCGGACCTGGCAGGTGGTGGTTCAGGCCGAGTCGACGTTTCGCGATGAGAAGGAAGACATTCTGCGCCTGAAGGTCCGCAACGATCACGGCCAGATGGTGCCGCTCGGTTCGTTGGCATCCGTTCGCGAGTCCGCGGCTCCGCTGGTGGTGACGCGCTACAACATGTACCAGTCCGCTGCCATCACGGGCAGTTTCACGCCGGGCGTCAGTTCGGGTGACGCCATCGCCGTCGCGGAGAAAATCTGCGAGCAAGAGCTCCCCGCATCAATGGCGTTCGAATGGTCGGAGTTGACCTATCTGGAACGGACGGGCCAGAAGGTCAAACTCCCGTCCATCCTCGAAGGCTTCTCCTGGTCCGGGTGGCTGAAGGACAACGTTACCAGCACGGGGTTGATCTTCTTCGGCGCGGTGATGTTCGTCTTCCTAGTGCTGGCTGCGCTGTACGAAAGCTGGAAGCTGCCGCTGGCGGTCATCCTGGTGGTGCCGATGTGCGTTCTCGGTTCGCTGATCGGCGTGGACATCGCGAAGCAGGACGTCAACATTTTCACGCAGATCGGCTTCGTCGTACTGATCGGCCTGGCATCCAAGAACGCGATTCTGATCGTCGAATTCGCCAAGATGCGCCGCGACGAAGGTGTCGGCCGCCGCGAAGCCACTCTGGAAGCGTGCCAACTTCGCTACCGACCGATCTTGATGACATCGTCAGCCTTCATTCTGGGCGTGCTGCCGCTCGTGGTGGCCACCGGTGCCGGGGCGGAGATGCGCAGGGCGCTGGGGACAGCGGTCTTCAGCGGCATGATCGGCGTGACCTTCTTCGGCATCTTCCTGACGCCCGTGTTCTTCTATCTGATTGACGATTCGAGAGCGTTCCTCCGTTCCACCCGTTGGGTCATCCTGATGGTGTTGACGCTCGGCTTCTTCGACAGCGATGCGTTCTGGAAGCCTGCTTTGAACTTCATCCGGCAGAGCGCGATGAACCGCAAGCTGAAACAGTTCTGGAAGTGGGGCGTGACCCGGTTGCGCTGATGGACGAATTGGCGACTTGAACCAGTCTGCCGCCATGCGAAAGAGATGCTGATGTTCTCCCGATTTTTTATCGATCATCCGATCTTCGCATCCGTGCTGTCGATCGTCATCACGCTTTCCGGCGGCATTGCGCTGTTCACCCTGCCGATCACTCAATACCCGGAGATCACACCGCCCACCGTCGAAGTCAGCGCGGTCTTCCCGGGCGCTCATGCGCAGACCGTTGCCGACACCGTGGCGGCCCCGATCGAGCAGCAGGTGAACGGCGTCGAAAACATGATGTACATGTCGTCGCAATGCACCAACGACGGGACCTATTCGCTGACCGTGACGTTCAAGCCCGGTACCGACCTGAACCTGGCGCAGATGCTCGTGCAGAATCGCGTGAATCTCGCCCAGCCGGTCCTTCCCGATCTGGTGAAGCGCCGCGGCGTTCTGGTGAAGAAGAAGTCGCCCAGTGTGCTGATGATGGTGAATCTCATTTCGCCCGGGGGGACGCGGTCACCTGAGTACTTGAGTCTCTATGCGACCAATCAGCTTCGCGATGAGTTGGCGCGCCTGGCGGGTGTGGGCGACATCAGGATCCTCGGCCAGCGCGACTACAGCATGCGAATCTGGCTCGACCCGGAGAAAATGAGTTCACTGGGCATCACTTCCGCGGAAGTGGCCAAGGCCATCGGGGAGCAGAACGTCGAAGTCGCCGCCGGCCAGGTCGGACAACCGCCCGTGCCCAAGGGGCAGGTCTTCCAGTACTCGATCAACACGCTCGGCCGCTTGAGCAAGGCGGAAGAATTTGCCGAGATCGCCATCAAGTCGGATAGCGAGCAGGGCAGGATCGTCCGCATCAAGGACATCGCACGCACCGAGGATGGAGCCTTGTCCTACGATCAGATCTGCACACTGAACGGCAAGCCGACGGTGGCCCTTTCCGTCTATCAACTGCCGGGAAGCAACGCCCTCGAAACAGCGGGACTTGTGCGATCCAAGATGGATGAACTCAAGACGCGTTTCCCGATCGATGTCGACTATGCGATCGCATACGATACCACGCCGTTCATCATCGAATCCGTCGAAGAGGTTCGCACCACGTTGATCGAGGCGGTCATTCTGGTCGCGCTCGTGATGCTCGTCTTTCTGCAAAGCTGGCGGTCGGCAATCATCCCGTTGATTGCCGTGCCCGTGGCGGTGATCGGCACATTTGCGGCGATGGCTGTTGTCGGCTTCAGTCTGAACAACCTGACGCTGTTCGGGTTGGTCCTGGCCATCGGCATCGTCGTGGACGACGCGATCGTGGTTGTCGAGGCGATCGAACATCACATGGCAACGGGCCTGGCACCGCGCGAAGCCGCATACAAGGCGATGGAGCAGGTCTCCGGGCCGGTCATCGCCGTCGGGCTGGTGCTGACGGCCGTATTCATTCCCTGCACTTTCATCCCCGGCGTCGTCGGCCAGTTCTTCCGTCAGTTCGCGGTGACCATTGCCATCTCGACGCTGATCTCAGCGTTCAATTCGCTGACACTCAGCCCCGCGCTGGCCGCGATCTTGCTCAAGCCGCGCTCGACGCATCAACCCGAAGCTCTGCCCCGCGTTGGTTACATTCTCATCGGCGCGGTGCTCGGCTTTCTGCTCATCAGGCCGTGGGCGCCCGCGTGGATCGCGCAGATCAAAAGCTTCCTGCCCGGCGATGTCTCCCCCGGCGTCAAACGCGTCATCCCCCATGCAATCACCGCGGCCAGCTTCCTGCTCGGAGCGTTCGTTTTCCGGCTCATCTGCTCCACGATCGATCGGCTGCTCATCGGTTCATTCCAATGGTTCAACGTCGGCTTCGAGGCATTCACCAGGGGCTATCTGCGTCTGGTCGGTCTCGCTTTACGCTTCAGCGTGGTGGTCCTGCTACTTTACGGCGGCTTGCTGTTCCTCACTTACGATCTGTTCGTACGGACTCCCTCCGGTTACATCCCCGAGCAGGATAAGGGGTATCTGGTCGTCAACGTTCAACTGCCCGACTCGTCCTCACTTGAGCAGACCCAACGCGTGATCCGGGGAATGGAGGCCATCTCCGCCAGGATACCCGGGGTGAAAAGCACTGTCACTGTCGCTGGCCAATCGCTTCTGTTCAATGCGAACGCGCCGAACTTCGGCTCGATGTACTTGATGCTGGATGATTTTCACGCCCGCGCCGGCAAGCATCAAACTGCTGGTGAATTGATCGATCAACTGCGTGCCACCTTCGATGATCCACGGCACATTCTCGAAGAAGAGATGGCCGATCCGCGACAGCTCGACCTCCGCGACATGGATAAGGAGGATCGCGAAGAATTGCTGGATGAACTGGTCACGCTGATCAAGAACGCGCAGATTAGTGTCTTCGGCGCGCCGCCGGTCGACGGACTCGGTTCGGTGGGCGGATTCAAGATGGTGCTCGAAGATCGCGGCGGCCTGGGACTGCGCGAGCTTCAAGCGGTCGGGGCGAAGGTGGTGGAAGAAGGAAACAACAATCGCAGCCTGACGGGGCTGTTCTGCAGCTTTCGCGCGGACACGCCTTGGCTCTACCTGGATATCGATCGTCGGCAGGCGAAATCGATGGGTGTATCATTGAAGGACGTCTTCGACACGCTGCAAGGACAGTTCGGCTCGCTCTATGTGAACGATTTCAATCGTTTCGGTCGAACGTGGGAAGTAACCATCCAGGCTGACTCGCGTTTTCGAGATCAGATCGCCGGCTTGAAGCAACTCAAAGTGAAGAACGACAAGGGGCATGTCGTCCCCCTGATGGAGTTCGCCACGGTTCGCGACACCACGGGACCGATGATCATCATCCGCTACAACATGTATCATTCGGCACTGGTGAATGGCAACGCAGCCCCCGGCACCAGTTCCGGCCAGGCGATCAAGCAGATGGAGAGCGTTGCGAAGGAGCATCTTTCCGCATCAATGCAAGTCGATTGGACCGAGTTGGCACTATTGCAACTTCAGGCGGGCGACATGGCGATGAGGGCCTTCCTGCTCGCGGTGGTTCTGGTGTTTCTGGTGCTGGCGGCACAATACGAAAGCTGGACACTCCCCCTTGCAGTCATCCTCGTTGTGCCGATGTGCCTGCTCTGCGCCATCATCGGCGTCGTGGTGGCGCGGCAGGATATCAATATCTTCACGCAGATCGGGTTTGTAGTCCTGGTCGGCCTTGCGTGCAAGAATGCAATCCTGATCGTCGAGTTTGCCAAGCAACGCCGTGAAGCGGGTGCCTCCCGACGTGAGGCAACACTGGAAGCCTGCGCTTTGAGATTGCGGCCGATCATGATGACATCATTCGCGTTCATCCTCGGCGTCGTTCCCTTGCTGATCTCAGACGGGGCCGGCTCCGAAATGCGAAAGATGCTCGGCACCGCCGTCTTTGCCGGCATGCTGGGGGTGACACTTTTCGGAATCGTTTTAACGCCGGTCTTCTTCTACGTGATCCAATGGTTCAGCGATCGCCGCGCCAAGCGCGTATCGAGTCAGGCCGACCCGACGCAAGGCGATTAATGGAACGGGACGCTCGTCGCGATGTTCGAGGAGA
>JBBQII010000216.1:0-6628 GCA_038324795.1 Gemmatales bacterium | reverse complement strand
GCGTCCGCACTCGGCCAGCATGCGTGCCAGCGGTTCCGGGTCGGCCAGACGATGATCAGTGCCGATGGCGATAAGTGCCATTTCAGGCAGGCCGCTCACTCGAATCAGTTCCACGCTGTCCGCGAACGGGACCACATCGTCGGCCGGGCTATGCAGGATCACCGTCCGGGCGTTTACCCTGCGGTCAGTGCCGAACTTCTTCCAGGCCGGACAAAGCAGCACCAAATCTGCAGTCGGCCGATCGAGGCTGATCGCCACCGCGCCGCCCCGGCTGGAACCAACCACGACACGCGGCTGATGCAGATCGTACTCGCGCTTTGCGATGCGAACCGCTTCCACGAAATCGTCGTCCGGCAGCGCGGGGTTGATCACTTCATGACCGGCCGCCAACAGATAGCTCGGCTTCACGCCGCCGGGGACCGACCTCCAGCCGTGCAGAAACAGGATCTTCATCAAGCTGGCTTAATGTGCGGGGTGCGATTGTCAATCCTCAAGCAACGATCGAACGTAAACTCCTTTTCTTACAGATCAGCATCCGTTAGAATCTCGTCCAGTTACCGGCGTTCGGTCGAGGGTACTCTCCATGCGTTTCGCACTGCCACTCGTCTTGCTCGTCCCGTCGCTGTCGCTTGCAGCCGACCCGGGACTGGAACTGTTCGAGAACAAGATCCGCCCGGTTCTGGTCAAGCATTGTTACGAATGCCATTCGACCGAAGGCAAGAAGACCAAGGGCGGCCTCATCGTCGATTCGCGCGAAGGCCTGCTCAAAGGCGGTGACTCCGGCCCGGCGCTTGTTCCCGGCAAGGTCAACGAAAGCCTGCTGATCAAGGCCCTGCGGCACGACGGGGTTGAGATGCCGCCCAGTGGCAAGCTCAGCGATGAAATCGTCAACGACTTCGCCCGCTGGGTCCGCATCGGCGCGCCGGACCCGCGCAAGGCGGCCAGCCCGGCCGTTAAGGCGATGGGCATGTCGGTCGAAGAAGGCCGCAAGTTCTGGTCGTTCCGGCTCCCACAAAAGACCGCTGTCCCCGCAGTCGGCGATGCGAAATGGCCCAGTGGCGACATCGATCGCTTCATTCTGGCCGCGTTCGAGGCCAAGTCGGTCAAGCCTTCCGCGGATACCGATGCACGCACGCTCATCCGGCGGATGACGTTCGACCTGATCGGCCTGCCGCCCACTCCGGACGAGGTCGATGCATTCGTAAAAGAACATTCGTCATCGCCGAAGCAGGCTATCGAGAAAGCAATTGACCGGCTGCTGGCATCGCCCCACTTCGGCGAGCGCTGGGGCCGTCACTGGCTCGACGTGGCGCGCTATGCCGACTCCAACGGCCGCGACGAAAATCTGACGTTCCACGAAGCCTACCTCTACCGCGACTACGTCATCGATTCACTGAATCGCGACAAGCCGGTCGACCGCTTCATCCGCGAACAGATTGCCGGCGATCTGATGGACGCCGCCGATCAGCACCAGCGCGATGAGCAGACTACCGGCAGCGGCTTCCTCATCCTCGGGCCGAAGGTGCTGGCCGACCGCGACAAAGTCCGCCGTCGAATGGATGTCGTCGACGAACAGATCGACACTGTCGGCAAAGCATTCATGGGGCTGACGCTCGGCTGTGCCCGCTGCCACGATCACAAGTTTGATCCGGTTCCCACGGCCGACTACTACGCCCTCGCGGGCATCTTCCTGAGCACCCGCACGCTGGACAGCTTCAAAGCCGGCAACCCTGTCATCAGCGGTTGGTCGCTGCGCACGCTTGGCGGCCCGGATTCGGAGAAACAACAGGTTGCGCAAAAGGAACACCAAGCCAGGTTGAAGGCTACGGCAGACGCCATCAAAAAATTGCAGGAGGAACTGAAGGGACAGGAAAACGTCGCTTCCATGCGCGTGCCGAACAAGTTGGCCGGCATCACGCTGGACAATACCGAGGCCGAGTATGTCGGTACCTGGAAATCATCCGTCTTCACCAAGCCGTATGTCGGGGCCGACTATGTGCATGACGACAAGTCCGGGAAAGGCGAGAAGTCGGCCACGTTCACGCCCGTTCTGCTCAAGGGCGGCGAGTACGAAGTGCTGATCTCCTACACGGCCGTCAAAGGACGTGCGACCAACATCCCCGTGACCATCCGCTCGATGACGGGCGACAAGACAGTGGAAATCAGCCAGGAAGAAACTCCCAAGATCGACGGGCTGTTCCGCTCGCTGGGCAAGTTCAAGTTCGAAGCGGGCGACAAAGGCTCGGTCACCATCTCGAACAAAGGAACCGTCGGCCACGTGCTGGTCGACGCGGTGCGGTTCGTGCCGGTCGGCAAACTCGACGAGAACGAGATGGCGATGGGCGTTCCCGAAGAAGTCCGCAAATCGATTAACGACATTCAGGGGAAGCTGAAGAAACTGGAAGCGGAAGAAGCCGCCATGAAGAAGGCCGCGCCCCCTGCCCCGCGATTGGCGATGGCCCCGCGCGATGAGGACAAGATTGTCAACACAGCGATCAACATCCGCGGCAACCCCAACCAACTCGGCAGCGACGTGCCCCGCGGCGTGCTGCAAGTCGCCCTCTATGAACAACCTGCCGCCATCCCCGCCAACCAGTCGGGCCGACTGCAATTGGCCGATTGGATTGCCAGCCCGAAGAATCCGCTTACCGCACGCGTCTACGTCAACCGTGTCTGGGACCATCTTTTCGGCAGCGGGCTGGTACGCACCGTCGACAACTTCGGCATCCAGGGCGAACGGCCCACCAATCAGGCATTGCTCGACACGCTGGCCATCGGGTTCATGGAAGATGGCTGGTCGACGAAGCGCCTGATCCGCCGGATCATGCTGAGCCGGACGTATCAACTCTCATCGGCGAACAACGATGCCCTGGCGAAGGCCGACCCTGAAAACCTGCTGTTCGGCAAGGCGAACCGACGCCGGGCTGAGGCTGAATACATCCGCGACAGCGTGCTGAATCTGGCGGGAACACTCGACCGCAAGCCGGGTGGCAGTTCGGTCGCGTTGCTGGGCGAGCGGGCAATCGACAACAACTCTTCCGGCGGCGTGAACACCGACAGCAGCACGCGCCGGGCGGTCTACCTGCCGATCATCCGCAATGAGGTACCGCAACTGTTTGAAGTGTTCGACTTCGCCGACGCCGACGTCAGCACCGGCAAACGGGAAGCGACCACAGTGCCCACGCAGGCCCTCTACCTGATGAACAGCCCGTTCGCGATGGCCCAATCGCGTGAGGCGGCAAAGCGATTGCTGACCTTCAAGGATGAAGAGTCACGCGTGACCGACCTCTACCGCCGCGCCTTCGGCCGCCCGCCAAGTGATCGCGAAAAGAGCGCGGTGCTGCACTACGTGGCCAAGTTCCAGAAGGATGCGAAAAGCAAGGAACCGGAACTCGATGCGTGGGCAGGCGTATGCCGATCGGTGTTCGGGAGTACGGAGTTTCGGTTTGTAGAATAGCGATCGGAATTCCGGGTTGTCTCACGGATTGGGCTTGCGTCTCACGAAAACGACACTTGTCTCACGTTTGGGCAGTCGTCTCCCCCTCGGGGCGCAGTATCGTGAGACAACCGAAAGCTACCTGAAACGGAACAAGCATGCGGCTCACTTCGGTTACAATCTTGTTATGTGTCGGCACCTGCTGGGCCCAGGAACCGCTCTCCCCGCGCGAAGAACTTGCCACCTTCAAGCTCCCGCTGGGCCTCAAGGCTGAGCTTGTCGCGTCGGAACCGGATGTGATCGATCCTGTCGCGATGGGCTTCGACTCCGCGGGGCGATTGTACGTCTGCGAGATGATCGGTTACCCGAACGGCGGCGTCGCCACCGGCGACGAGAAGCGTGGCCGCATCCGCATGCTGTCCGATGAAGACGGCGATGGCACGTTTGAGAAGGCACGCATCTTCGCTGACGGATTGCGATTCCCCACCGGAGTGATGGCTTGGCGCAAGGGGATCATTGTCACGGCCGCGCCGGACGTTCTGTATCTGGAAGACACCGACGGTGATGGCAAAGCCGACGTCAGGAAAGTGCTCTATACTGGTTTCGGCCTGAGCAACATTCAGCAGATCATCAACGCGCCGCAGTTCGCTCTCGACAACTGGGTCTACGCGCTGGTCGGCAGTACCGGCGGCACCATCACCTGTCCCGACAAGCCCGACATGAAGCCGTTGGTTCTCCGCGGTCGGGGCATCCGCTTCAAGCCCGATGCACCCGGCAGCATCGAGCCGACTTCCGGCGGGGGCCAGTATGGGCTGGCGAGCGACGACTTCCAACACTGGTTCGTGAATACCAACAGCCAGCATCTCCGGCAGATCGTGCTGCCCGACCAATACCTGAAGCGCAACCCGTATGTCGCCATCCCCGCGGTCGCACTCGACATCCCCGACCATGGGGCCGCATGCAGGGTGCATCGCCTGAGCCCGTTCGAGGCCTGGCGCGTGGAACGGACCACGCGCCGCAAAGACGGGGCCGACTCGAAGCGGTTCGTCCCCAACGAACTGGTTCCGGGCGGCTACATCACCTCCGGTTGCAGCCCGGTCGTCTACAGCGCCCGTCTGTTTCCGGCCGACTTTCGTTCGTGCACGTTCATGTGCGACCCGGCCAACAACCTGATCCACCGCGACAAGCTGGAAATCAGCGGAAGCGTGTTCAGCGCAAAACGTGTGGACAGCGAATGCGAGTTCCTGGCATCCACCGACAACTGGTTCCGACCCGTGTCGTTGACAGTCGGGCCGGATGGTGCCCTGTACATCTGCGACTTTTATCGCGGGGCGATCGAGACGCCGCTGTCGCTGCCCGAGGACATCAAGGCGAAGATGAACCTCGAAAGCCGCGGCCGGGGCCGCATCTGGCGGATCGTGCCCGAATCGTTTAAGGCGAACGCGCTGCCGCGGTTCGACACAATGAAGTTGCCACAACTGGTCGAACAACTCGATTCGCCCGTGCTGTCGAATCGACTGACCGCTCAACGCTTGCTGATCGAAATGGCCGACAAGAAAGCGCTCCCGTTGATGGAGAAGCAGGTTCGCAAGGCGGAGGGGATCGTCCACACGCTGGCCGTGCAACAGGCACTGAATGCGACCAGCGACGACCTGTTGACCATCGCGATGCAGTCGAATGTACCGGGCATCCGCGAGGTGGGCCTGCGCATGGCCGAGTCTCGCTTCGCCGAATCGGCCCGTCTGCGTGCCATGGCATTGAAACTGCTGGATGACCCGTCGCCGCATGTGCGGCTGCAACTTGCGTTGTCGCTGGGAGAGTGTCCACCGGATGCGGCCGGTCCGGCACTGGCGACGCTGCTGGCACGCCCCGATGCCGACGTCTGGCTGCAATCGGCTGTGCTGTCATCGAGCGTGCAGAGTGGCCCGGCACTGCTCGCGAAGCTGGTGAACGAGCCAAAGTCATCGCTTGAACTGACCGGCCGCGTTGCTGAGATGATTGGAGCCCGCGGCGACCAGGCGCAAATCGCGAACGTGTTGACGATGTTGGCGAAAGCCAACGGGCGCGAAGTGGCCCTGTTGCAGGGACTGGGCCGCGGCATGCGGCAGTCGGCCCGGCCGCTTACTTCACTGTGGATCGACCCGCCCGCGCCGCTTGCGGATGCCGTGGCTCAGGCAATCAAGCTGTTTCAGCAATCCGCAGCCAATGCGACCGACGAGAAGGCGGATCTGCCGGCCCGTTTGTCGGCCGTTGAATTATTGGGGCACGCTCCGGCGAAGCTGACACTCGATACCCTGCCGAAACTGCTGA
The DNA here is from genome assembly GCA_038324795.1 of Gemmatales bacterium. Lineage (GTDB taxonomy): Bacteria > Planctomycetota > Planctomycetia > Gemmatales > Gemmataceae > JAIOQJ01. The sequence goes on along the minus strand of JBBQII010000216.1, from coordinate 882 downwards.
CGCCGCAAACGCCGATCGACTTGCAGCGTTCCGCAGTGCGGGCGTTGGCCAGCCGCAATGAGAATGAAGTAAGCGGACTGCTGCTCACCGCCTGGGCACAGGCGGGGCCGACCCTTCGAGGCGAACTGCTCGATGCCCTGATCGCCCGGCCCGATCGCGTTCGCGGGTTGCTCGATGCGATCGATGCGAAGAAGGTGGTTGCCGGTCAGATCGGCAGCACGCATGTCGGTCTGCTGAAATCACATACGAACGTTGAGATCCGTCAACGGGCGACAAGCCTGTTCGGCAACCGCGGCACGGAAGATCGCAAGAAAGTGGTCGCGCAGTACAAGGAAGCGCTCGGTCTGAAACCCGATCCTGTCGTCGGGAAGAAGCTGTTCGCCCAGCATTGTGTCGCCTGCCATCGGCTGGAAAACATCGGCAATGAAGTCGGGGCTGATCTTCAATCCGCCCTGCGCAATAAGACGCCGGAGGCGCTGCTCATTGACATTCTCGACCCATGCCGCGAAGTTGATACACGCTTTGTGAGCTACCGCGTGACCACGGTGAACGGGCAGACGCTCACCGGAATTCTTGCGGCCGAGTCGCCGGCCAGCATCACGCTGCGTCGGGCGGAGAAGGCGGAAGACACGATCCTGCGGACGCAGATCGACGAAATCGAAGCCACCGGTAAATCGCTGATGCCCGAAGAGTTCGAAAAACAGCTGACCCCGCAGCAACTGGCGGACCTGATCGCCTACCTGATGAGTACGCGGTAATGCTTGTCCCGTGAACTGGCATCAGATACCATAGTGTGGAAGAACCCGCCTGAGTCCATCCCGCTGGCTGCCGCTGCTTCCGCCTTTCCATGGTGTTTCACGATGATGCGATTGATCGCTGCCG
>JBBQII010000215.1:0-6655 GCA_038324795.1 Gemmatales bacterium | reverse complement strand
GTGCGACAGGAATGTCGGTGGTGCCGCGCGGCCATTGTTGCGCCGCGGTGACCATTCCTTCTGAGGTTCTTCATGCCGACCCGCCAGATTCGCACGTTCACGGTGCTGCCGCATCTTCCCGAACGTCTGCAGGCCCTGCACAAACTCGCGTACAACTTGTGGTGGTGCTGGAATGCCGACGCCGTCGCGCTGTTCCGCCGGATTGATGTCGATCTCTGGCAGCAACTCGAGCACAGCCCCGTCAAACTGCTGGGCCACACCGCGCAGGAACGGTTCGAGAAACTGGCGAAGGATGAAGGCTTTCTCGCGCATATGGACCGCGTCGAGGAAGCGCTCAACAACTACATGTCCGCCCCGACCTGGTTCCAGGATACCTACGGGGCGGAGAAGTCCGCGCGCGTCGCCTACTTTTCGGCCGAGTTCGGCATCCACGAGAGCATCCCGGTTTACTCGGGCGGCCTGGGCGTGCTGGCGGGCGATCATCTGAAGTCGGCCAGCGACCTGGGCATCCCGCTCTGCGGCGTCAGCCTCATGTACCGCGAAGGCTACTTCCGCCAGTACCTGAACATCGATGGCTGGCAGCAGGAACGCTACCCGGAGAACGACTTCTTCAACCTGCCGCTCATCCCCGAGACGATGCCGGACGGCTCACCGCTGACCGTCAGCGTGCATCTGCCCGGGCGTGACGTGCATGCACGTCTCTGGCGCATCCAGGTGGGAAGGGTACCGCTCTATCTGATCGACTGCAACATCCCGCAGAACCGCCCGGCCGACCGCAACATCACCGCCCAGTTGTACGGCGGCGATCAGCACATGCGCATCGAGCAGGAGATCGTGCTGGGCATCGGCGGCATCCGCGCCTTGAAGGCAATCGGCAAGATGCCGACCATCTGCCACATGAACGAGGGGCACTCCGCGTTCAGCGTTCTCGAACGCATCCGCCTGCTGATGGAAGAGCAGAACTACGATTACCCGACCGCGTTCGAAGGCGTGAAGGCGGGCACCTGCTTCACGACGCATACCCCGGTCCCCGCGGGCAACGATGCGTTCCCGGCCCACATGATGGACCAGTATTTCGGCGAGTACATCAAGGGTCTGAAGCTCGATCGAACCACGTTCATGAACCTGGGTCGCGAGAAGGCGGACAACGAAGTTGAAAACTTCAGCATGACCGTGCTCGCCATCCGCATGGCGAACACCAGCAACGGCGTGGCGAAGCTGCACGGCGTTGTCTCACGCAATATGTGGAAGAGCATCTTCCCCGAACTGCCGGAACTGGAAGTGCCGATCTCGTCGGTCACCAACGGAGTGCACACACCGACCTGGATCTCCCCCGAGATCGGCGAGTTGTACCACCGCTACCTCGGCATCCAGTGGGAAGAGCAGCCGACCAACTTCGACGTCTGGCAACGGGTCGAACATATTCCCGATGCCGAACTCTGGCGCATCCATGAACGCCGGCGCGAGAAACTGGTGCTGTTCGCCCGCAAGCGGATGCGGTTGCAGCTGACCCGCCGCGGCGCTCCGCCCGCCGAGATCGAAGCGGCCGATGAGGTACTCGATCCGGACGCACTGACGATCGGTTTCGCCCGCCGCTTCGCCACCTACAAGCGCGGCAACCTGATCTTCCGCAACTTGGAACGGCTGTCGAAGATCGTCAACAACCCGAGTCGCCCGGTTCAGATCATCTTCTCGGGCAAGGCGCACCCGAAGGATCACGGCGGCAAGGAACTGATCGCCCAGGTGGTGCAGTATGCCCGCCGCAGCGAACTCCGCAAGCATGTCGTTTTCATCGAAGATTACGACATGAACGTGGCACGCTACCTGGTGCAGGGGGTCGATGTCTGGTTGAACAACCCGCGTCGGCCGCTCGAAGCCTCGGGCACCAGCGGCATGAAGGTCAATTGCAACGGCGGCCTGAACCTCAGCGTGCTCGACGGCTGGTGGGACGAAGGCTACCTGGGCGACAACGGCTGGGCCATCGGCCGCGGCGAAGAGTACACGAAGGAACAGGAACCGTACCAGGATGACGTCGAAAGCCGATCGATCTACGATCTGATCGAACAGGAGATCGTGCCGGCCTACTACACGCGCGGCAACGACAACTTGCCGCGCGGCTGGCTCAAGCGCATGAAACGGTCGATCATGACCAATGTGCCGGTCTTCAACACCAATCGCATGGTGAAGGAGTACACGGAGACCTGCTATATCCCGTCGTATCGTCGGCATTCGCTGCTGACAGGCAACCAGTACCTTAAGGCCGCGGAACTCGCCAGATGGCGATCCCGGTTGAAGGAAGGCTGGGGCCAGGTGCAGGTCGAAAGCGTGGAGAGCCCCAACGCCGACCCGACGCACGTGGGGGCGGAGATGCTGGTGAGGGCTCGCGTCCGTCTCGGGTCGTTCGCACCGGAAGATGTCGAAGTGCAGCTGTACCATGGCGTGCTCGATTCGCATGGCGAGATCGCCAAGCCGGGCACCGTGGTGCTGACTCCCGCGTCGGGACCGGACCCGTCGAGCAATGGCAGCAAGGTCTACCTGTACACCGGGAAGATCGCCTGCAGGGCCAGCGGCTACTACGGCTACTGCGTCCGCGTGCTGCCCCGGCATGCCTCGCTGCCCAACCCGTTCGAGCCGGCGCTCCTGACCTGGGGATGATCGATTCCGTGAAGCCGCGACGCGCGGCGGAGTGGTCAAACGACCGCTTCGCTGCGCGTCGCGGCTTCACTCGACTGGTTCACCTTCGTCCGGCACATTAATCTCGTCATCAACCATGTCCCCGCGAACATCCCCGCCAGCATGCCCGCCGTCATCCCCGCGAATGCGAGCATCACCCCGCCTGTCACGCTTGACGTCTCGACCCATCCCGCGGCGGCACCGCCCGCCAGCATGCCGGCGACCATGCCCGCGTTGCCGCCCGTATACATCGCCAGCGAACCCGGGTGCGGGCGGCGCATAAGCCAGCGCATGGCGACGTTCGCGCCGACGAGCATGCCGACCCACATCCACGGTTGCAGCAATCCTTCACGCATCGCTTCCACGCAACGGCAGCAGCCGGCATCGTGAAGTGGTGCGAAGCCGTTGTCCGCCCACCAACCGACGAGCATGCCGAGATTGCCGAGCGTTAACATGCCGTAAGCCATGTCCAGCCCGTGCGTCAAATCTGCTCGCCGTTGCCAGTACCACGCAGTGACGACGCCGATCGCGCCGAAAGCAACGACCATCACCACCACCGCTTCGCCCGACAGGCCCAGCAACTGCGCGAAGACAATTCCCTGCAGGGCGAATGCCATCGCATGGATCAGCCAGCGTCGATCGGTCCCTGACGGTTCACATGCGATTGCCACGCCCGGGCAGGCACACGGGTCGGCAGAGATGCCAACGCGTACCGACGACCAGGCCACCAGCAGGCTGGACCCGACCATGAGCAAAGCCGCCACGACCGGATGCAGGATGCCCGCCATGGCCAGGGCGATGCCGATGCCGTTGTAGACGGCCGCGCGCAGCAGGTTCCGCCGCACCGCCTGCATCGCCTCGCGCGCCACGGCAATCGACCAGGGGACCACACGAAGGTCGTCGTGGTACAGCGTGGCCGTGGCCGTGCTGTTGGCGAGGTCGGTGCCGGACGACAGGGCGATGCCGACATGGGCGGCCGCAAGCGCACTGGCATCGTTGATGCCATCGCCGATCATCAGCGCCTTGCCGCCGCTCTCGACGATCACCCGTCGCTTATCATCCGGCAGCATTACGCCCTGCGTGTCGGGCAGCGACAGAGCCATCGCCCGCTCCGCGGTGTCGCCGGTCAGCACGCGCACGGGCAGTCCCAATGCCTGGAACTGGTCGAGCGCTTCACGAGTCGAATCGCGCAATCGTTCACGCACGAACGCGACCGCGGCCAGCTTACCGTCGATGGTGCAGTCGACGCGGTGATCGGTCGGGGCATGAGCGTCCTTCAACAGATGGTTTGCTTCGGCCGCATTCAGCCAGTCGGGCCGGCCGATGCGCACCTGCTGAACCCGGCCCGAATCAACTTCAACACGTGCCTCGACCCCGCAGCCGGGAACAGCAGTGAACGACAACACGCGTGGATAGCCTTCGGCTGCCAGCGCCCGCGGCAGCGCCGCGAACGGCCGGGCGATCGGGTGCCGGCTCTGCTGCTCGACGAGGGCCAGCAGCGTCTGCACGTGCGCGCGGTTGCCGACAGTCACCAGATCGACGAGCGCGAATTGATCATCGGTCAGCGTGCCGGTCTTATCGCAGTACACGCGATCGACGGCAGCCAGGCGTTCGAGCATGTCGCCCGAATGAACAATCATCCCGCGTTCCGCCAGGCGATTCAGCGCGGACCAGAGGACAATCGGCGTCGCCAGCCCCAGCGCGCAGGGACAGGCAACCAGCAACACCGACATCGCTTTGAACAGCCCGCTCGACCAGTCTTCACGCAGTGTCCAGAACGCGAAGGTGCCGATCGCCGCCAGCATCACCAGCGGCAGGAACACCCGGCCCAGGCGGTCGGCCTGCGCCTGGATGCTCAACGGCTGCTGCCGGGCCTGCTCGACTGCTTCCAGCAGGCGGTCGATCTGACGTTCGGTGCCCGACGCGGTTGCTTCGATCCGGAACGTGGCATCGAAGGAGATCATCCCGGCCAGCACGGTATCACCGGGGCGGCGCACGACGGCGAACGGTTCGCCGTTGACGGCCGACTCGGAGATGAAGCCGATTCCGGAACGGATAACACCGTCGATGGCGATTGCTTCACCGGACCGGGCCTCGATCAGGTCGCCGGGCATGACAAGGCCGACATCGAGCATCCGTTCGCGCCCGCCGGCATCGACAAGTCGCGCTTGACCGAGCGTTCCCGCCCAGCGCGTGGCGGCTGCAACTGCGGAAGCTCGCGTGTGCGCTCCGATCGCCTTGCCCAGCGAGTAGACGACGAGCAGGACGGAGACGACTTCGAAATAGATCGGCCCGTGCCCGCTGATGAACGATTGCAGCGAGGCCGCGAGAGCGCCGAACATCGTCAACAGGAACAAGGCTTCGATCGTCAGCCGTCCACGACGAATCTCTGTAATCGCATTGCGGATCAGCGCCGGCCCGAGCAGCAGAAGCACCAGCAGCGTTCCGGCAAGGATCGCCCCTTGAACACCCCAGCGCTGGGCCGCGGGTGTTGTGTCTTCGAGGTTGATCGCCAGCCCGAAGATCATCGACTGCCCGGCCACCAACAGGCCGATGCCGAGGCGAATGACAAAGCCATCGAGCTTCAGGCGCGGGCGTGCATCGGCCGCGCGGTCCGATTCGCCCAGGCTCAGGCAGCCGAAGCAGCAGTAGGCAGCGGGAGCTTGATCAGGAAACGGCCGACCCCGGCACGGCGAAGCGCCGATGGGGCCGCGGCAATAGTGGCAGGAGTTGGTCATTGATCGTGGTGAACGCGCAACCATCAGCATCAACTGTGGTGCCATCAACTGTGGTGCCATCAACTGTGGTGCACGCGTCCCGCGTGCACGTTTGCAACTCGATCGCCTGAAGCGTGCACGCGTCCCGCGTGCACCACGGACGGACAGACCCCCGCGTTACTTCTTCGCCGGTTGCGTGGCGCCCGGGTCGACTTGGTCGACCGACAACGCTTCCAGTTCGGCGACGGTCATCGCGGTTGATCGCACACCGACGGCAGTCCGGGCGGCGGCGATATCTTTCGCGAAGATCGGGCTGGCCTTGTTGTCCCAGTTGCCGCGGATGAACGTCAGCACCGCGGCGATCTGGTGATCCTTCAACTGCGCGCCCCAGGCGGGCATCGCCCCGTTGTACTTGTTGCCGCGCACACTGATCTCGCCGTTCAGGCCATAGAGCAGGATGCGTGCGAGCCGTGCCGTGCTGGCCTTGTCGCCGACGACCCATTCCGACTTGTTGAGCGGCGGGAACTGGTTGATCGCCCCTTCACCGGTCGACTGATGGCAGGCGATGCAGTTGGTGTAAATCTTCTCGCCCAGCTTGCGCAGGCCCGCCTCGTCGGTCGGAATCACTTCCTGCTTGTAAACGACAGGCTTGGGGTTGTAGCGGTCGAGCACATCGCCGCGATAGTCGCCCGCGTTGGACGACATGTACATCCCGCCCCAGAACAGCAGGGCGCCGAAGGCCATGCCCATCCAAACGGGGATCGGCTCCAGGCCGTCGCGCGGTTCGTTATGTTCGCGGATGACCGGGGCGTGCAGTTGCTGCACGTCAACGTCGCGGGCTTCCTCGCGGCGTTCGAGTTCTTCGTAGTCCGGCAGCGGTTGTTGCAACGGCTCTTTCATTCGCGGGCCTCCGGCAGCGCGACAGTGGTACGGTCCAAGCTCAAGAGGTAGGCTACCAGGTCTTTGGCATCGCCCGTAGGCACGATCTCGTAGCCGGGTTCCAGTTCCGCCTTCCATTTGCCGGTCAGTTCGATCGCATCGGCCGAGGGTTCGCCGACGATCTTGCGTTTCTCGAACAGGAAGCCGAACGGCGCCATCGTCGAGCCGGGAACCATCATGCGCGGGTTGTAAAGGTGTTTCAGGTGCCAGTCAGCATAATAGCCGCGCACGCCGATGTTCGCGAGATCGGGCCCCGTGCGCATGGTGCCGAGCATGATCGGCTTGTCGTAGATGTAATCGCGGGGCACGGTGCGGCGGGTACCCCA
>JBBQII010000214.1:0-6655 GCA_038324795.1 Gemmatales bacterium | reverse complement strand
AAAAGCGAGGCAATAAGCCCGCCATCATCTGGGAAGGCGAACCGGGCGACACGCGTGTGCTGACCTACAAGGATCTGCACGTCGAGGTCTGCAAGTTCGCCAATGTGCTCAAATCGCTGGGCATCATGGCGGGTGATCGCGTCACCATCTACATGCCGATGGTCCCCGAAGCGGCGATCGCCATGCTCGGCTGCGCCCGCATCGGGGCGGCGCACTCGGTTGTCTTCGGCGGCTTCTCGGCCGAGGCTGTGGCCGACCGGAACAACGATGCGAAGTCGAAGCTGGTCATCACGGCTGACGGCGGCTGGCGGCGCGGCAAGATCATCCCGCTGAAGGCGAACGTCGACGTCGCGCTGGCGAAGTCGCCGACGGTCGAGAAGTGCATCGTCTTCAACCGCTGCGATTCACCCGTTGAGATGAAAATTGGTCGCGACATCTGGTGGCATGAGGCGATGCAGGCCGCCTCGCCCGACTGTCCACCCGCCGAACTGGACAGCGAACACCCGCTGTTCGTACTCTACACGTCCGGCTCGACCGGCAAGCCGAAGGGGATCCAGCATTCCACCGCGGGCTACCTGCTCGGCGTTGCCTACACGCACAAGCTCGTCTTCGACTTGAAAGAAGACGACATCTATTGGTGTACGGCAGATGTTGGCTGGGTCACGGGCCACAGTTACATCGTCTACGGTCCGCTCGCGAACGGCGCGAGCGTGGTCATGTACGAAGGGGCCCCCAACCAGCCCAGGGAAGACCGCTTCTGGGAGATCATCGAGAAGTACAAGGTCACCATCTTCTACACCGCGCCGACGGCGATCCGTTCGTTCGTGAAGTGGGGCGACCACTGGCCGAAGGGGCACGACCTGTCCAGCCTGCGCCTGCTCGGCACAGTCGGCGAGCCAATCAACCCCGAAGCGTGGATGTGGTATCATGAAATTATCGGCGGAGGTCGCTGCCCCATTGTTGACACCTGGTGGCAGACCGAAACCGGCTCGATCATGCTCAGTCCACTGCCAGGGGCGATCGCTACCAAACCCGGTTCGGCCACTCGGCCGATCCCGGGCATTGTGGCCGAGATCGTCGACAAGGCCGGCAACCCGGTCCCGCTTGGCAGTGGCGGCTTTCTGATCATCCGTAAGCCGTGGCCTTCGATGTTGCGCACGATCCTGGGTGACGATGAACGCTACAAGTCGGCCTACTGGTCGCATGTCCCCGGTGTTTACTTCACCGCGGACGGTGCCCGTCAGGACGAAGATGGCTACTTCTGGGTCATGGGCCGTGTCGACGATGTGCTGAACGTCAGCGGGCATCGCCTGAGTACGATGGAAGTCGAAAGCGCCTTGGTCGGCCATGCGAAAGTGGCCGAGGCCGCGGTGGTTGGCAAGCCGGATGACATCAAGGGCGAATCGATCTGCTGTTTCGTGACGTTGAAAACGGGGCACGAACCGGTCGAGGCATTGAAGAAGGAACTGATGGCCCACGTGGCCCGCGAGATCGGGGCGCTCGCCAGGCCCGACGAAATCCGCTTCAGCGAAGCGCTGCCGAAGACGCGCTCCGGCAAGATCATGCGGCGACTCCTGCGCGACATCGCGCGCGGCAACGCCACGACGCAGGATACGACTACGCTCGAAGATTACAGTGTTCTCGCCAAGCTGCGTGAGGATGATGAGTAAACCGCCGGACAATCCCTCTCCTGCCAACCCCATCGAAGCGGCCTACCACCATGCGGCCGCGGGATGGGGGGCACTTGGCTCGAGCCTGCTGCATGTCATCCAGAACCGCGGCGCGTTCCGCAACGCACTGTCGCTGTTGCGGGTCAACCAACCGGACGGCTTCGACTGTCCCGGCTGCGCCTGGCCGGAACCGAAGCACCCGTCTCGTGTCGCCGAGTACTGCGAGAACGGCGTCAAAGCGGTCACGTTCGAGACGACATCGAAACGCGTGACGGCCGATTTCTTCGACGTCTATACGGTCGGCTACCTGCGCGGGCAAACCGGGCATTGGCTCGAAAACCAGGGCCGGCTGACCGAGCCGATGCGTTACAACCGGGCAAACGACCGCTACGAACCGGTCAGTTGGGACGACGCCTTCAATCTGATCGGCCAACATCTGCGGCAACTTGACTCGCCCGATCAGGCCCTGTTCTACACGTCGGGCCGAACGAGTAACGAGGCGGCATTCCTGTACCAACTGTTCGCCCGCCGCTTCGGCACCAACAACCTGCCGGACTGTTCGAATATGTGCCATGAGTCGAGCGGTTGCGCGATGACGGAATCAGTCGGCGTCGGCAAAGGCACGGTCACGCTTGAAGACTTCGAGAAGGCCGACGCCATCTTCGTCATCGGCCAGAACCCCGGCACCAACCATCCGCGGATGCTGACCGAGCTTGAGCGCTGCGCCGAGCGCGGGACGAAGATCGTCACCATCAACCCGCTGCGCGAGCCGGGACTGGTGAAATTCACTCACCCGAAGCATGCCTGGCGGATGCTGCTGGGCAAGGGCACCGCCCTCTCGACCCATTACTATCAGGTACTTGTCGGCGGCGATCTGGCGGCCCTCAAGGGGATCGCGAAGCATGTGCTGGAAGCCGAGAAACGCAAGCCCGGCACCGTCCTCGATCACGCTTTCATCAAGGAGCATTGCGACGGCTTCGATGCGTTCGCGGACGACCTGCGGCACACCTCTTGGGACAGCATCCGGCAGCAATCGGGCCTGACGCGTGATCAACTGCACGAAGCGGCGGACGTTTTCATGAATGCAAAGAACGTCATTGCCTGCTGGGCGATGGGGCTGACGCAGCACCGCTACGCCGTGGCGACCATCCAGTACGTCGCCAACCTGCTCATGATGCGCGGGCAGATTGGCAAGCCCGGGGCCGGGTTGTGCCCGGTGCGTGGTCATTCCAATGTGCAGGGTGACCGCACGATGGGTATCACGGAGAAACCGTCGCCCGCGTTCAACGAGGGGCTTCGCCGAACGTTCGGTTTCGAGCCCCCTGCCCGTCACGGGCACGATGTCGTCGGCGCGATCACTGCGATGGCCGATGGCAGCGCCCGCGTCTTCATCGGCATGGGCGGCAACTTCGCGGCCGCTACACCCGACACGGAACTGACCGAGCAGGCACTGTCGCGGTGCGCATTGACGGTCCACATCAGCACCAAGTTGAACCGCAGCCACCTGTGCACGGGTCAGGATGCGCTGATTCTGCCGTGCCTGGGCCGCAGCGAAATCGACGATCAGGCGACCGGCCCGCAGCAAGTGACTGTCGAAGATTCGATGAGCCAGGTGCATGCGTCCCGCGGCAGGAATCCGCCCGCATCGGAATACCTCAAGAGTGAAGTGGCCATCGTGGCCGGGGTGGCCAAGGCGACCCTTGACTATGGTGGCGGCATCAACTGGGATGCATACACCGATGATTATGCGTTAATCCGTGAGGCGATCGCCGGCACACTGCCGCACCTTTTTGCAGACTTCAACGCGAAGGTGCAAGCGCCTGGCGGCTTCTACCTGGGCAACGCCGCTGCCGACCGCCGCTGGAACACGACCACGGGCAAGGCCCGCTTCATGACGCACGCGATTCCCGACCTGTCGCTGCCGGTGGGGCAACTGCGGCTGATGACGATCCGATCGCATGACCAGTTCAACACCACCGTCTACGACTTGCACGATCGCTACCGCGGCATTCACGGCACTCGGCTTGTCGTGCTGCTGAATCAACAGGATCTTGCCGAGCGCGGCTTGAAGGACGGCGACCGGATCGACCTGCGCAGCCATTGCACTGAAGACGGCATCGTCCGCGAAGCACGCGGATTCGTCGCGATCGCTTACGACATCCCGCGTGGCTGTGCCGCGGCCTACTTTCCCGAGACGAACGGCCTGATCTCGAAAGACAGCTTCGCCATCGGCAGCCGGACGCCGTTGTCGAAATTCATTCCGATTACCGTCGAATCTGCTGCGAATACTCAGGTAACGTCCGCAACTGTTCACTGAGTTGATGTGACGGAATGAGATCAATCTCGCGCGAGGTCGCGAATGAAGACACTGTGGTGACTTGGCGCAACAGAAAAGAATTTACCACGGATTACACGGATGGAACGGATAAAGGCACGATAGAAGCGAATCGCATCCGTAGTTTTAGTCCGTGATCTAAGTGCAATCCGTGGCTAAGGGTTCGAGCAAAACTTAACTCTTCAACTGCGGCATGGCAAATGAGCCGCGACCGCAAGGGCGCGGTGGCAAAGCCACTCGCTAGCGGTCGCGGCGCTGCCGACTATATTACTGCTCGGATCCCCAAAACGTCTCCGCATCTTGCCTAGAAGTTCAGAGGTACGAAACTATTAGCAAACATCAGATCAGTCGCGTTGCTTGACGTACAACTTGCCCACGAACTCATTGGACGAATCAGCAATGTGAAAGAGGTTTTCATACCCCCAAGGGCACTCCGGCAACTCATCTGCATCGCGAAGTCGGAAGAACTCACGAACAGACTCAGCCAAATGCGGAAGCGACTTGAGAACCTCCGCCGTCCATTTGTAGTGCCGCGTCTCGGTATCCAGGGAAAACAAATGGCCGTGGTCGGCCCCGGCGATCAAAAGGCACGTCGTACGCCCAAAGTGGCCGTAGCCGATGCAGATCATGTTTCTGAAAGTTACTGTGGAATCGAGTAGATCCTCGACATTTGCAGTACTAAACAGTTCGGCCATGATGTGTTCGCCGAACGGCGTCGGCTGGGTGCAGTTTGCCATAGCGTCGCCAAGGTCGCCACTATCGACATTAAGAAGGAATGTTCGATAGTCTCCCGGTAACCGCACTCCGATCAGCGATTCCAGGTGTTCAACTTGGCTCGCCGTTTCGGAGCCGTTCCTGGAACCGAAGCCACACCGATTCAATTGTTCGCGAATCATCAACTCCAGGGGGCTCTCAATCAGAATCTGCAGTCGCCTCGAAGACATCGTCAACGAGGTAGGCAGCAGTTTGCGACGGAACGGCACGGTCTGAAATCTGTAACCACGAAAGGCACGAATCACGCGAAATGAAGAGGGACTGCTTTCGTGTGATTCGTGCCTTTCGTGGTCAGTCTCTTCTTCGATTGAATGCATGCATTCCTTCGGGATGCACGCATTCAATATCACCACTTACTTCGCCTTGAAGTCATCCGCGAACGCCGCCGGTGACAACGGTGCCCCCGTCGCGTGTTTCGTCAGATCCTTCCAGTTCAGCGTTCGGCCCGGTTCGAAGACTTTCTTCTTCATGAACTCACCGACTTTCGGGTCGCCGATGTAAAGCACTTTGCTCGGGTCGGCACCGTTGTAGACTTCCTTCGCGATTGCATGGTGTACCTGCGAAGCGAACAGTTGGCCCATCTGGTAGTTGTGGTAATAGACCGGCGCGCTGACGATGTGGATCTTGCTGGCGTAGTCCGGCGCGTTGCGGTCGGTCGGGCGCTTCAGCAACTGGTACTTTTCGACCAGATCCCACCAGAGCTTGTTCAGGTCCTGTTCGGGGTTCTCGTACATGCTTTTCTCAAACCGCAGCATGACCTGGCACCAGCGGCTGAAGATCAGCAGTTGATTTTTCTGGATCTTGCTGGCCGCCTCGTCGAAAGCTTTCGGGTCGTCGATCTTTACGCCCATCTTCGCCAGCCACGCGCTCGACTTACTGAAGCGCTCGAACTGCATGGCCACGCCTTCGGTGGTCAGGATGTGCGCTTCGCCGCGGAGCACATAAGGCAACTCTTTCGGGATGTTCTTGCTGCTGTAGACGGCATGGCCGAGTTCGTGCAGCATCGTGCCCATCCAGTATTCGTTCTCAACGATGTTGGCGAGCACGCGCACGTCGCCTTCGCGGTCGATGTCGGTGCAGAACGCATGCGGGCTCTTGCCCTTCTTCTCGCGCAGGTCACTGCGGGCCAGCACATCGTCGATCGGCAGACCGATCCCCTTGTAGAATTCCTGGCACAGCTTCAGAATGTCGGCCTTGGCGTACGGCGCATCCAGGTTGGCCTCGAAGACGGCGGGCGATTCCTGGAAGAACGGGTCGTGGTAGTGCCAGGGCATCAGTTCGCTGGTCTTGATGCCATACTTCGCGGCCAACCGCTCATCGATCTCGGCCTTTGCCTTTGTGAAAGGTTCACGCGTCAGGTTGTCGAGGTCATCGAACAGCTTGATCAGTTCCTCGCCGTCCTGCTCGTTCAGGTAAAGGTACAGGGCGTGGAAGTTCTTGAAGCCAAGCTGCTTGGCCATCTCGTTGCGCAGCTTGACGAGTTCCTTCAAGGTCGGGGCCACATCAGCCCCGACGCCCTTGCAGGCTTCCCACACTGCCTTGCGGCGTGCCGTTTCGTCCGAGGTCTTCAGCACTTTGCGCACTTCGCTGTCGGCCATCTCCTTGCCGTCGACCTTCGCGCGGTAGACGTTGAACTTCTGCTCGACGGCGTTCGCCTTTGAAGTGATCTGCTTCAGCAGTTCCGGGTCGACCTGCTTTTCGAGATAGAGCAGATACAGCACGTCGATGGCGCGAGCGGTCAGCACTTCATCAATCAGGCCCTTGTCCTTCGCGGCCTTCAGTTCCTTGAGCTTCTTAAAGGTGTCGCGGTCGGCGAGCGCTTCGTCGATTTTGTTCTGGGCTTCTTCCTTCTTCTTGAAGTCGGCATCGCTGCCGG
>JBBQII010000213.1:0-6660 GCA_038324795.1 Gemmatales bacterium | reverse complement strand
TTTGCGTTAACCCAATCGACAAAGGCGGCCGTTTCCGAGGCGACTGGCTTGCGCGATCCGTCGGGCGGCATCTCGCCCGCGTTAATGCGGTCGAGCACTTCTTTCCAATGATCCGCCACCTTCGCGGCCGTGAAATCAAGGGCGAGCAGGTCAACGCGAAAGCCCGATTTGGCCTGCTTTTCGCCATGGCATTCCAGGCAATACTTCGCGATGAACGGCTGCACCGTCTCACGGAACCCCTTCGGGGGAGCGGGTTGCGGCGCAACTGGCTCCGCGTTCGGCGCGGAGACCACGACGGCGGCCACAACGCACAAGATCGCAGAAGTCGCAAGGATCAAACGCATGAGGGAACCTGAGGTTGCACGTCAAAATCGAGAACATTCGCGCGGGAAAGCAATACGGTAGTTTAGCTGCGGGATGAGTCGATTTCATCGTCAAACTAAGAAAGAACAACCGCCGAGGCGCGGCCGACTGCGCCCGCCGACTTTGCACCTCATGCCCAATGAACATGTTCCTTCGTGCTGGTACTAAGGCGTCGCCGTACTCGTCAGCTCGCGACCACCTGTGGCACTTCATCAGTTCGCCATGTATCGTTTTCACCCCCGATCCGGCTGGATGAATGTGCTCGATTTGAATTGAGTGGCAATGAAACTAAGCCTGCACATCAATTGAATGCCTCCGCTGAATTCATGCAGCAAATTAATCAGAGATTCCTTGACAAATTCACTTTCGTCAAAACGTGATTCGTGTATCATCATCCCAGTCCACAGGGGCGACACCTCTTCAGTCGCCCTGCCGAGCAGTCTACCCCTGGTAAAAAGGGCTGCTCGACAGAAATGGAATTCCCCCCCTCACTTTGTAGAGGCCGAGCATGTTCTTCCGTCTGATGTCAGTCGTGTTACGTCGCCGTGAATCCGCGCGCCATCGAACCAACCAACGGCTGAGTGTCCAGCCGACGGTGCGGCTGTTCGTTGAGGAACTGGAAGATCGACTGACACCGGCAACCATCTACGCGATCAATGCCGGCGGTGCCGCTGTTGCCGGTGCGCTGAACTGGACGGCGGACACACAGTCCGCACCGTCGACGTATTCAAATGCGGTCCCAACAGGCAGCCAGATATTCTCGACCGGCCAGTCGATCAATCTGACGGATCCGTCGGTGCCGTCGGGCACGCCGGAAGCTGTCTTTCAATCGGAGCGATGGGACCCCGCCGGCGGGTCGCAAATGCAATGGAGCTTTCCGGTCACCCCGGGCAGCTACCAGGTGCGCCTGTACTTCTCGGAGAACTATGGCGGCACCCAAGCCCTTGGAGCCCGCGTTTTCGATGTGTCAATCGAGAATCAGCTCGTTCTCGACAACTACGACATGTATGCCGATGTGGGCGGCTACAAGGGCGTGGTGAAGACATTTCAAGTGACCAGCGACACCAGTCTGGATGTCGTCTTCGGCCATGTGGTCGAAAATCCGTCGCTGAAGGCGATCGAGATCTCGACGCTGGCGAGCCAGGCCAACCAGCTTGGCGTGAATGTCGCCGGCCTCAATTTCGGCAATTCCCTCGTGAATACCCCGGTTTCGCTTCCCGTGACGCTGACAAACCTCGGCGGGGCCGGCGACCCGTCCATCGTCGTCGATGCGACTACTCTGAGCGGCACGAGCGCCGGCCAGTTCGGCGATTCGTTCAATGATGCCGGCAACATCACGCTCGCGCCGGGTGCCGTCACAACGATCAATGTGACGTTTACCCCGACCAGCGCGGGGTCGAAGACGGCAAGTCTGGCGATCACGCACTCCGGATCCAACAACCCTGTCACCGTACCGCTTGCCGGTGCCGGCACGACCTCGGCCACGACTCCGGTCGGCTTCGGCAAGACCACTCTGCAGGGCGTCACGTTGAACAATCCCACGTCGCTGCAGTTCGGTCCCGACGGCCGATTGTACGTGGCCGAGCAGAGTGGCCTGATCAAAGCGATCACTGTGAACCGCACGGCGGCCAACGTGTACACCGCGACAGCAACGCAGACGATTTCGCTGATCAACACGATCCCGAACCATAATGACAACGGCGTGGTCAACCCCTCAGTCACTACCCGGCAGGTCACGGGCCTGATGGTGACCGGCACGGCAGCCAACCCGGTGGTTTACGTCACGTCGTCCGACCCTCGCATCGGCGGCGGATCGGATTCGACGAATACCGGGTTGGATACCAACTCCGGCACGCTGTCCAAGCTGACCTATAACGGGTCGACGTGGAGCAAGATCGACCTGGTGCACGGGCTGCCCCGTTCCGCGGAGAATCATTCGCCCAACGGCCTCGCACTCGACCCGGCCACCAACACTCTGTTCATCGCCCAGGGCGGCAATACCAATGCCGGCGCGCCTTCCAACAACTTCGTGAACCTTCCCGAGTACGCGCTGTCGGCGGCGATCCTGTCGATCGATCTCGATGCCATCGGAAATACGACCTACAATCTGCCGACCCTCAACGACGACAGCCGCCCCGGCACGGCCGATGCCAATGATCCGTTCGGCGGCAACCTCGGCAAGAACCAGGCCATCATCGTGCCCGGCGGACCGGTGCAGGTGTATTCGTCCGGCTTCCGCAACCCATACGACGTGGTCTGGACCGAGTCGGGCAAGCTTTACAGCATCGACAACGGTGCCAATGCCGGTTGGGGCGGCGTTCCCCTCGGCCCCAACGGACAACCCACCACGCCAGCGACGGCCGGCACCGCCACCAATGCGGTCAGCGAACCGGGCCAAACCGATCCGGACAATCTGCATCTGGTGACGCAGGGTTTTTATGCCGGCCATCCCAACCCCACACGCGCGAACAAGGCCAACACGTTCAACAGCAACCAGCAGAGTCCCGTGCCGACGGCCAATCCGGTCGAGGGCTATCACCCCCAGATCGGGACCGAAGATGGCGCACTGACCACCTTCGTCGCATCCACCAACGGCTTGACCGAGTACACCGCAGGCAACTTCGGCAACGCCCTGAAAGGGTCGCTGCTGGCCGCGTCGTTCGACAATGTCATTTACAGCATCAAGCTGAATGCCGCAGGTACCGCGGTCACTTCCAATACCGCACTGTTCAGCAGCGTCGGAGCGACACCCCTTGACGTGGCTGTCGGGGCCGGCACGCTGGCCGGGACCATCTGGGTCGCGGACTACAGCGCGAATTCCATCGTCGTCTTTGAACCGAACGATTTCGGCGGATCGACCGGCGGCGGCGGCACCGGGGCGGACGATCCGACGCTCGATGAGGATGGCGACGGGTACAACAATCGCGATGAAATCCTCAACGGCACCAACCCCCTTTCCGCGGCGGACAAGCCGCCCGATTGGGACGCCGACTTCCTTTCCAACCTTCTCGACGACAACGACGACAACGACGGCCTGCCCGACGCGGCCGATCCGTTCGCGATCGACGCTTCCAACGGCAAGGGCAGGCCGCTGCCGGTCAACTACCTGTGGGATAACGCGACCGTCTATCCGGGCGGCCTGCTCAATCTCGGTTTTACCGGGTTGATGATCGATGGAGCAGTGAACTACGGCCAGCGTTACGACCCGACGAAGCTGACCGCCGGCGGGGCGGCCGGCGCGCTGACGATCGATCAGGTTTCGGAAGGAACCGCGACGGGAGCGGCAAACTCACAGGAATACGCGTTTCAGTTCGGTGTGGACGTGACACCCGCAACGGGCCCCTTCACCGCGCATACGCGGATTCTGGCACCGTTCGCCGGGCTGACGCCGCAGGCCGGCCAGTCGATGGGTTTGTTCGTCGGCAACGGCGATCAGGACAACTATTTTAAGATCGTTGTCGCCGGTGATGGCGGCGTGCAATGGCAGAGTGAAGTCGCCGGCGCGGTTACCCTGGGTAGTCTCAGCCCCGTGAGTTTGCCCGGCCCGAGCGCCATCGACCTGTACCTTTCCGTCAATCCGTACAACGCGACCGTGCAACCACGCTACACCGTGACGGCGGGCGGCGTGACCGGGCCCGTGATCAATGTGGGAAGCCCGATCGCGATTCCCTCAAGCTGGTGGACCGGCCCGATGGGCATGGCGGTCGGCATCATTTCGACCTCCGCCGGCCCCGGACCGGTATTCCCGGCGACCTGGGACCTGATCCAGGTCATTCCGGATACCGCCCAGACGCTGCTGGTCAGCCAGTCGAATCTCCCGTTCGGCAGCGTGCCGCAGGGAAGCACGCGCACGCAGTCGATCACGCTGACCAACGCGGGCAGCACGTCGATCACCGTCGATGCGACGTCGATCACCGGAGCCAATTCCGCCCAGTTCAGCGACTCGTTCAATGACGCGGCCGACATCGTCCTCGCGGCCGGGGCAAGCACGACCATCAACGTCACGTTCGCACCCTCCGGTACGGGCAGTCGGGCAGCGTCGCTCGTCATCGCGCATACGGGTGCAAATGCGCTGACGATTCCGCTGACCGGGCAGGCTCAGCAGGCCTCGACCGGCAATGCCCTGGTTGAGATCACGCCCAACCAGTTCATTGATGTCAGCACCTTCTTCAGCAATTCATTCCAGATCACCAATAACTCGACCGGTGGCACCAAGATTCAGAACGTCCGCTTCGACTTGAGCACCGCGCTCCTGCCGGATGTGGTCTTCGATCCGGCCGGCGGAGCCGGTGATGGCGGGTTCAAACCTTTTACCCCTGATACCAGTACCACACTCGTGGGACTGGGCAGCGCCACATTCAGTTCGCCGAAGGATGGCGGCTTCTTCGCCCTTGATGTTCCGTTCAGCGATTTCGGTCCCGGCGAGCGTTTCGATTTCTCGATCGATATCGATCCGACCAGCATCAAGGGCTCGCAGTCACCCGGGCCCAGCGAGTCGGGCAGCGTTTCCGGCCTTGAGATGACGGGTGGCACCGTCACGGTGACCTTCGACGATGGCTCGGTGCAGACCGCTTCCCTGTTCCGCCAGGTCAACAGCGTCGGCGGCGGTCGGACGATCGTGACAACCGGTGCGCCGGCAGCAGTGGGCATTCAGATGCTCGGTGCCGCATCCCCCGCGACGCTCTCCACGCCCGTACAGACGGTCCGATTGACAGGCCCCGCCGGGTCAACGGCCACGCTGCTGCAGGTGGAAGCGGGCCTGTTCACCGCAGGGTCGACCAACGGCGGCTTTGACCTCGATCCTTTCGAAGCCAACAACGTCGTGGCCATCACCGAAAAGACAGCCGTCATCGGCTCCGGTGGATTCGTCGATGTGCCCGTCACGCTGACGAGGACCGGCCCGCTGACCGGCTTGAACTACTTCGTCGCCACCATCAAGAACGCGAGCGGCCAGAACGGGCCGACATCGCCCGTCGTTGTCGTGAACTACAATCCGAATCCCGTGGCCGCGAACCAACCGCCAGCGGTGAATGCGGGAGCGGATGTCACCATCAGTCAGTCGAGTGCGGCCGCCCTGCAAGGCACCGTGATCGATGACGGCAAGCCGGCCGGCAGCACAGTGTCCGCCACTTGGACCAAGTTCAGCGGTCCCGGCACGGTGACATTCAACAACGCCTCATCGGCGACCACCACGGCCAGCTTCTCGCTGCCCGGAACCTACGTGCTGCGCTTGACGGGAAGCGACGGCCAACTGTCCGCGACGGATGACGTCACCGTCACGGTGAATGGGGTGACCAGCAACACGCCGCCGACCGTCGCGACCCCGGCCAGTTCCGTTCTCAACACGGCCGGGACGCAGACCCAACTGAATGTCCTGGGGGCCGACAATGCGGGCGAAGCCAACCTGACCTACACATGGTCGGTCGTCAGCAAGCCCGCCACCGCCGCCAACCCGACCTTCAGCGCCAACGGAACCAACGCCGCCAAGTCGGCCGTTGCCACGTTCTCACAGGCAAGTGCGACGCCGTACGTGCTGCGCGTCACCGCCACTGATCAGGGCGGCCTGTCGGTCTTCAGCGATGTCTCCGTCACCGTCAACCCGGTCTTCACCGGCATTGTTGTCACGCCGACGTCGGTCAACCTCACGCCCGGCAACACGCAGGCTTTCACCGGCTCCGCGAAAGATCAGTTCGGTGCCACGCTCGCCAGTCAACCCGCCCTCACCTGGTCGTTGAATGCCGGCAGCGTCGGCACCATCAGCGCCGCAGGCCTTTACACCGCTCCCTTGTCAGGCACCGGGTCCGCCTCGGTGAAAGCCACCAGCGGTGCCGTCAGCGGCACTGCCACCGTCTCGATCGCGGCGACGACTGCGCCGGTCTTCTCCGTCAACGCCGGCGGAACAGCCGCCACCGGCTACGGGGCCGATGCGGGCTTCAGCGGCGGCAGCGTCTACTCGACTTCCGCAGCCATCAACACCACCGGCATCACCAACCCCGCACCGCAATCGGTTTACCAGTCCGAACGCTACGGCAACTTTACCTACACCGCCACAGGCCTTACTCCCGGGGCCGCCTACACCGTCCAACTCCAGTTCGCCGAAATCTTCTTCAACAGTGCCGGCAGCCGTGTCTTCAACACCCAGATCAACGGTACGCAGGTCCTGACCAACTACGACATCTACGCCCAGGCCGGCGCCAACAACAAGGCCGTCACACAACAGTTCAACGCCACCGCCAACAGCAGCGGACAGATCGTCATCGCCTTCACCAGCGTCGTCAACAACGCCAAGTTGAGCGG
>JBBQII010000212.1:0-6673 GCA_038324795.1 Gemmatales bacterium | reverse complement strand
GTCCTCTGTCCTCTGTCTTCTGTCTTCTGTCCTCTGTCCTCTGTCCTCTGTCCTCTGTCCTCTGTCCTCTGTCCTCTGTCCTCTGTCCTCTGTCCTCTGTCCTCTGTCCTCTGTCCTCTGTCCTCTGTCCTCTGTCCGCTGTCCTCTGTCCTCTGTCCTCTGCCCTCTGCCCTCTGTCCGCTGTCCTCTGTCCTCTGTCCGCTGTCCGCTGTCCTCTGTCCGCTGTCCGCTGCGTCCCGTCCTCAATTCCCTTCTTCCGCCAGCCTCTGCTGCTTGTCGAATTCCTTCAACGGCTGGATGAGATCGTCGACGCCGCCGAGGATGACGGCATCGAGTTTGTAGAGGGTCAGGTTGATGCGATGGTCCGTCACGCGATTCTGCGGGAAGTTGTAGGTGCGGATGCGTTCGCTGCGGTCGCCGGAGCCGATGAGCGTCCGCCGTGCCTCGGCACGCACCTGGTGCAGGCGCGCCTGTTGCCGTTCAAAGACCCGGCTGCGGAGGATGCGCATCGCCTGTTCGTAGTTCTTCGTCTGGCTGCGGCCGTCCTGGCATTTGACTTCGACTTCGTCCGGCGTGCCTTTCTTGTACCAGATGCGTACGGCCGACTCGGTCTTGTTCACATGCTGGCCGCCAGCGCCGCCGGCCCGCATACGCTCCCATTCGATGTCCGAATCCTTGATGTCGACTGACACCTGATCGGGCTCCGGCATTACGGCCACCGTTGCGGCCGAGGTGTGAATGCGGCCCTGGGTTTCGGTCTTCGGCACGCGCTGCACGCGATGGCCGCCCGATTCGTAGCGCAGTTGCTGGAAGACATCGTCGCCCGTGAGGCTGAAGACGATTTCCTTGAAGCCGCCCGCTTCACCCGGGCTGAACTCGATTGTCTCCGCGTTCCAACCGCGGATACGGGCGTAGCGGGTGTACATTTCGTACAGGTCGCCGGCGAACAGGGCGGCCTCGTCGCCGCCAGTCCCCGCCCGGATTTCGACGATCAGGCTCGCGAAATCCTCCGCGGGGTCGATCAGCAAGCTGTCCTCGATGCGCGTCTTCATCGCATCGTAGCGCTGGCGCAGGCCAGCCAGTTCTTCCTCGGCATAGGCCTTCATGTCGGCATCGGTCTCGGCCGCGATCATCGCTTCCGACTGCGCGATGTCGGCCGTCAGTTTCTGGAATTCCTGATACGGCCTGACGACCTTGGTCAGCGACCCGTGCTCGCGCGCGAGCGGGCCGTACCGGTGCGGATCGGTCACGATATCCGGTTCGCCCAGCAGGATTTCGAGTTCGCGGTAGCGGGCGAGTTTCTTTTCGAGCGAAGGCCACATGTCGCGTTGTCCGATGAAATAGGGGGGCAAACATATAGTGTAGCCAAGTCCGCGGAAGGCGGACACGCGGGGGGGATTCCCGCGATGCACTTGCTGGGAGTGTACGGTGTTCGAACTTCGCGACCCGGTGTCGTCCGGCACCCATCTGTTGGTATGCGTCTGGGCTATCTTTGTCACCCTGCTGCTGCAGCGGTTGACCGCCCATGATCGTGTCAAGAAAATCTGTGTCACCATCTTCGGGCTGAGCATGGTGCTGCTCTATTTCCTGAGCGGGTTGTTTCACGGACTGATGCTGCCCTGGGAGCAGTTGCGCTTCTTCCAGAAGCTCGATCAGAGCGCGATCTACATCCTGATTGCCGGCAGCTACACGCCGGTGATCGTGTTGCTGCTGCAGGGCCGGCAACGGCGCATTCTGCTGACCGGCATCTGGGTACTGGCGTTGATCGGCATCGCCTGCATCTGGGTATTGCCCAAAGCGCTGCACTCCGTGACGGTCGCGCTGTACCTCGGCATGGGCTGGTTCGGCATGCTCGGCATCCGGGAGTACTATCGCGCGGTGGGCTGGCGGGGGATGTGCTGGGCGCTGGTGGGGGCCGGATTCTACACGCTCGGCGCGGTGTTTGAACTGCTGCAATGGCCGGTCATCTGGCGGGGGGTCGTCGGCGGGCATGAGATGCTGCACATTGCCGACGCCATCGGAACCTACTGCATCGCGGTCTTCGTGATGAAGCATGTGCTGGGCTATCAGCGCCCGGCGACGAGCGTCGCGAAACGCTCGTCGCTCAGCGATGCCGCGTAACGATGCTCGTTACTTGATCAACTCTTTCACCTTGCCTTCAATCGCTTCAGCCCAGATGCCGTATCCCTTCGCGCTCAGGTGCAGGAAGTCGGGCATGATTTCCTTCGGCAGGTTGCCGTCCTTGTCGAGGAACTTGCTGTTGATGTCCATGTAAATGACCATCTTGCCGTCATCCAGCTTCGTAATGATGTCGTTGATTTGCTTGATCTTCTTGTTCTGCTCTGCCGGCGCGACCTTTGTCGGATCGCTCGGCTTCATGCCGGAGCGCGGGAAGACGCCGAGCAGCAGGACCTTCATGTTCGGCTTCTGCTTGCGCAGTTCCGCGACGATGGTCTTCACGCCTTCAGCAATCTCCTCGGCCGTGTTGCTGCCCGAGTTGTTCGTGCCGATCATCAGCACTGCCGCCTTCGGGGTGATCCCTTCGAGTTCCTTGCCTTCGGTGATGCGCCAGAGGACATGTTCGGTGCGGTCGCCGCCGATGCCGAAGTTCGCGGCCTTCAGCGGTTCGAAATTCTTCTTCCACGCGGCATTCTGACCCCAGCCGGCCGTGATCGAGTCACCCAGGAACAGGACGTCGACATCGCCCTTCTTGGCGATCTCAACGAACTTCTGATGCCGATCGGCCGAGCCCTTGTCCTTCCGTTCGTTGGGCGTCACGGTGGCCGGCTTCTTGGCCTCCTGCGCGTTTGTGGATGCCGCCAGCCCGATCAGGCCGGCCAGCAGTGTCATCGCGATGAGTCGTTTCATGGTGTGTCCTTCAGTTGAGAGGGAGTGTATCGGGGAAGCTATTCAAGCATCCGCGAGGCTGTGGGGAAACAGAAAACCGGGGGAAATCGAAAGGCGACGTCAACGGCCGATTGGCCCCTGCCACTCTTCCATTGAGCGTCGGAACAAGAACTGATAAGATCTGGCTTCACGATGCGAGGTGCAAGTATGAACGCGACTTTGAATGAACTGAAGCGAGTCGTCATCAATCTGCCCACTTCGGAGCGGGCTGAACTGACACATTTCTTACTTCACACTTTGGATGATAGCATTGATGAAGAAGAAATCCGAGCCGAATGGCTGGATCTCGCCGAAGCCCGTGTCGCAGAGATAAAGGCCGGCACAATTGTAGGGATCCCCGCTGAAGAAGTGATGCGTTCACTCCTGGAACCCGACGCATGATGCCGGTGACATTTCATCCGCGAGCAGCTCAGGAAGCCCGCCGTGCCGCGAGTCATTATCGTGGAATCAACACGCCTCTTGGCGACGATTTTGCAACGAAGCTGAATGATGGCCTTTGCCGAGTTCGTGAAACGCCATTGATGTTCGCCGCTGAACGCGACGAAGTCCGAATATGCCCGCTTCGGCGATTTCCATTCTCGATCGTCTTTCAAATCATCGACGAAAGTATCTGGATTGTCGCGATCGCTCATCACCGAAGACGATCTCGCTACTGGGCGCGGCGGATACGCGCCTGATTTGAGCGCATTCAACTGCGCGATCTGATTCCGCCGTAACCCGGTAGTTCTTTACTTTCCGCACACCGGTCGTGTACTCTGTTGTTAAGGCTTGCCGCTTTGCTCTCCGACTTCCGCTTTCCCACGGATGCCTTCCATGATCATGCGCTTCGCATGCCCGCTGCTGGCTCTCTTCGCGATGAGCCTTGTCGCTGCTTCATCGCAGGTCAATATCGAACTGCTCGAAGGCACGTTCAAGGACAAGACCTGGGACCTTGCGCCCGGTAAGGTCGTGACAACTTACACCGAGCAAGGTTTCGGCTTCGTCGCGGTGCCCGGAAAGTTCTCCGAACGGGGACTGCTCGTCGATCGCAGCAACCCGTTCGTGGTGCGCGCGACAAGCACACTGACAGTACCGAAGGGGAAGCAGACGCTGCTCGTCCGTGCACGCGGCGCGTCGCGGCTTTCGATCGACGACAAGTTGATCCTTGAAACCAACTTCCTGACGAGGTCCCCCGATGGCCACGGCAAGGTGCCGCCGCAGCCGAAGGTTGAGCCGGACGTGCGCTACCCTTCGCAGGGGCAGCAGGACAAGCGGATCGCCTGGGTTTCCGATGGGAAAGAGCACACGTTCCGCTTCGAGTTCTTCGTCGGCCTGGCGAACCTGCGCCCCGAAGTCGGCGAGCCGGTCGTCGCCATCGCGGCGGAGAGCAAGCCGTTCACGATCCTCGCCAACGGCACACCGTTCACCGATGAAGGGTGGGACAAGTATTCCGCGCAGGCGTGGAAACTGCGTCACGATCACGATGCCGTCCTGCGAGTCGAGTCCAGCGCGGCCGAGATTGCTTACTGGAAGATCCGGCACGAAATCGCCCGCCGCGAACACAAGAACACAGCGGTCGAAGTGCCGGTCGCGGGCAAACTGCCGGCCAGCAACGACGTTGATCGCTTCATCAACCAGAAGCTTGAAACGCTCGGCATCGCGCCGGGTGCGCAGACCGACGACGACACATTCATTCGCCGGGTGTACCTCGACACCGTCGGCGTGATTCCCGCTCCCCACGAAATTGCCGAGTTCCGGGCCGACCGGTCGGCCGACCGTCGCGCGAAGCTGATCGACCGGTTGCTGGCCGACCCGCGCTGGGCCGATCACTGGGTCGGCTACTGGCAGGACGTTCTTGCCGAGAACCCGGGCCTGCTGAAGCCGACGCTCAATAACACCGGGCCGTTCCGCTGGTGGATCTACCAGGCGTTCCGCGACAACATGCCGATGGACCGTTTCGCCAGCGAGTTGATCGGCATGGAAGGGTCGTACCTGCATGGCGCGCCGGGCGGCTTCGCGGTCGCCACCGAGAACGATGTACCGATGGCCGCCAAGGCCCAGGTCATCACCAAGGCGTTCCTGGGGTTGGACCTGACCTGCTCACGCTGCCACGATTCGCCGTCGTCGCGCGGCTTCAAGCAGGAGCAACTATTCACGCTCGCGGCCATGCTGAAGCGCGGCGACATCGTGTTGCCGAAGACCAGTTCCGTGATCGTCAGCGAAGGGGCCCGGGTTCCCAATGTGAAGATCACGCTGCATGTCGGCTCGAAGGTGGCCCCGAAGTTCCAGTTCGCCGCCGTGGTGCCCGCCGAACTTCCCGACGGCATCATCCGCCATGCCGAGGACCAGCGAGAGCGAGTTGCCGCACTGATGACCTCGCCGCGCAACGAACGCTTCTCGCAAGTGCTGGTGAACCGCCTCTGGAAGCGGTACCTGGGTATCGGCATCGTCGACCCCGTCGACGACTGGAGCAAGATCAAGCCCTCCCACCCGGCCCTGCTGCAATGGCTGGGTCGCGAACTGGTCACGCACGATTACGACCTGAAGCATGTGGCCCGGCTGGTGCTGAACTCGCAGGCCTACCAGCGCACGGTGACGCCGATCCCCGACGGCGTTGAGTACGATGCTCAGGCGTTCGCCTCACCGACGCGCCGGCGGATGTCGGCCGAGCAGATTGTCGATTCCCTGTTCGTCGCGGCCGGCAAGGAGTTCAATTGCGAGATGCTGACCTTCGACCCCGAAGGCCGGCAGACGATCAAACAGTGCCTGAACCTGGGCGTGCCTCGCCGGGCCTGGAACTTCATCGACATGGCCAACGAACGCGACCGCCCGGCCCTGGCTCTGCCGATCGCGCAAACCTTCGTTGATGTGATGACGGCCTACGGCTGGCGCAATTCGCGTACCACCTCGCTGACCGACCGCGAGGAATCGCCCACGTCGCTGCAGCCGATGATCCTGGCGCATGGTCTCAGTCACAGCCGGGCATCGCGCCTGTCGGACGATTCGGCATTTCTGGAAATGGCCGTGAGCGATGTTCAATTGTCCGAAGTGATCGAGAAGACCTTCGAGCGCGTACTGACACGCAAGCCAACCGAAGCGGAACGCGGCCTGTTCATCGAACTGCTGGATGAAGGCTTCCCGCAACGCCGTACCGGCAAGCCCGCCGCCGGGAAGCCGCACCGCAGGGCAGGCGTCTCGTGGGCGAACCACCTGAGCCCCGAAGCGACCCGCCTGAAACTGGAAATGGAGAAACAAGCCCAGGCCGGCGACCCGCCCTCGCCCCGGCTGAATGAAGATTGGCGCAAACGAATGGAAGACATGGTCTGGTCACTGATGAACTCGCCGGAGTTCGTGTTTGTGCCGTGATGGAAGGTGCTGCGTCTCGATCGTTCACGATCGAACGGGAAATGGAAGATAGACGCGCGGGATACCCCAGTATCGCTGTTCGAACCGCAGCGAGAAAAGTAGTTCCGCCAGATCGAACGCGACCCGTCTTGCGTAAACGGCACTTGCATCGAATGTCGATTTTTTGGCGATTGTCGCCACCGGTACAGTCGTGGGAAGCAGCATTTCCGTGCTTGCGGCGTGCAAAGAATCGGGGCCGTCGTGATTTCGGTTCTCCGTCAACAGTGCAAATCGATGCTCCTGGCAGAACGACCAGATCGAACGATCATCGAGTCCGCGCGACAGGCCTACTTCAGGAAACGTAAAAGAATGAATGCCTAGGCTGACAAGGATTGAATCCAACTGCTGCTCGGCCAGAATGGTTCGGATGACTCGAAGTTGA
>JBBQII010000211.1:0-6680 GCA_038324795.1 Gemmatales bacterium | reverse complement strand
CCAACGGCCGACGGTACTCGACTTCGGAAACCTTCGGGTCGTGCGGCTCGCGCCACTGCACGCTGACCCGCAGGCGCATGCCGGCCGGCAGGTCGGCTTCGTCCGGCCCGGCATCGGTGCGCAGCTTCACGAAGTTCAACTCGCGTGTCCATCGGTTTTTCCGCAATGGCTCATCGGCCGCTGCGAACTCCATGATACCGTTGCCGTCCGCATCGCGGAATGTGCCCAGCCATGACTGACCGCGTGTGTCGCCTGCCGGTTGGAACCAGAGCGTCGGCTGCGGTTGCTTCGCGGCATCGACCAGCGGGTTCGGCCGGCCGACACCCATCTTGTCATCGAGAAAGCGGGCCATCGCACTGGTCGCATCGGGCGGTTGCCCCGAGTTCCAGCCGACGAGGTTGAGAATCACCTTGCACCCGCCCAGCGAGACCAGTTCGCGCTCGAGCGTGACCAGTCGATTCGCGCGGGTTGCCAGGGCACGTTCTTTCACTTCCACTGCCGCAATGGCGGCCTTGGCGGCACGCTTGCGGTCGCGGGCCGGTTCGTCGTCTTCAAAGTCGTCAAACGCCTTGCGATACTCCGCATTGGCGGCCCCGCGCTCGCCGCGCATGATTGCGGTATCCGCTTCCAGCTCCTCACGCCGACTGCGAAAGCTGACCGGCTGAAAGTACTCGCCGAGTATGGCCCGGTATGCAGTCAACACCTGATAGGGGGCATCGGGAGCGATGCGCACCATTGCGATATCCGCATCCGGCGCCGCCAGGCGGACGGCTAAGGCGCAATGGGCGCCATGGCCCATCGTCCCTTCGGGCGTCGTCGATTGTTCGGGCTGAATCTCGCTGTTTCGCTCGGCAGTCAGGTCGATATAGAACGTCGACTGCGGGAGTTCCTTGCCGCGGTACTTCTCCCATCCGCTGAAGTCGGTGTCGATGATCGCGACCCGCAGGCCGGTCCCCCGGCCGCCTGTCGCATGCAGCCGATCAAGTGCGGTGGCCTTCAGCACATCAAATGCGTCCGCTCCCTGGGCCTGCACGATCGGCAGGGACGTCGTTGCCTTGGGTTCTTCCTTCTTTTCTTCCACCGGGCCGACAGGCAGCTTCGGCAGCGTTGCAGCGCGCGGCAAGCGCATTGACAGGATGAAGGGCAACCGGGCAAGGTCTTTTGCCTGTTCCAGTGAAGTGACAGTCAATGTGACGACGCTGCCATTCAATCCTTCGAACGTGGTCGTCGGTAACGCGAGGCGGACACGCTCGCGCCAGGAGTTGTCCGATTCAGTCGGAGGGAACGCGAACGTCGCTTCGACGCGAACGGGCGTTCCTTCTTTCGCCGTCAGGAAGTAGCGTTGCAGGTCGGCGGCCAGCTTGTGCACGTAGGATTGTTCCGGCGGCACGGGCGGAAGCGGTTCCTGGTCGATCACGGGCGCGGGGACTTCGTTCTCCGGCAGTAGTTCGATCAGACGGATAGGCAATTTGCTCTTCAACAGTGCGGGCCGATCATCTTCGTGGATCAACGGAAGGAACCAACCGGTCGGCAGTGTACGCAGATCCTGCAAAAGTAGTGTTGTTTTCACCCAGGGCATGGTGCCGCGCAGGCGCGTGTAGCCGCGGTGGTCGTAGGAAGTCGCTTCCTTGAAGCCGAACCCGGCCAGCACCTGCTTGACTTGGCGCGAGAATTCTTGTTGCTGTTCGGGCATGAAGCCGCCCGACAGGTCGATCAGTACCTTGACCGCTTCGTTCTCGTCGGCCGGTGGCTTGAAGCCGGCCGGGGCAATCAGCACGGTTTCAATGTGCGGTTCGGCCAGCAGCTTGCGCGCGTTGGCCGCGGGGATGGTTCCGTTCATGCGTTCGGCAGTGGGGTCGAAAATGTCGAGATCCGAGTCATCATTCTCGACGCGCTTGAAGCCAAGGCTGGCCAGGTGCTTGGCCAGCGCGGTGAACTGCACGATCCGGTCGTTACGGCCGGCCTTGATCCGATAGCGGAACTCGACTTCATACGTGTCCGGCGGCTTTG
This sequence comes from Gemmatales bacterium, assembly GCA_038324795.1. Lineage (GTDB taxonomy): Bacteria > Planctomycetota > Planctomycetia > Gemmatales > Gemmataceae > JAIOQJ01. Next base: position 4,670 of record JBBQII010000211.1, on the reverse strand, counting down.
GTTGCCGCGACTGCGCGGTTGCGACGGACGTAGCGACGACGCCGAACCCGGCGATGACAACAACGATGCCGATTGCAAAACGCATGACATGCTCTCGATGCGAACAGCGCGAACCCCTCCCGCCATCATGGCAGGCCCCGGCCTTGCTGACAACAAGTATGCCATGCGATCACGCAGTTATCGGCGAAGCGAACGAGAGCGGTCGGGGACCGAGCCGTGCAAACGGGGAACACTGCGGGTTAGTCCGCTTGACCGGTCGGGACGGATGCTGGATGATTCAGGTGTGAGTACGATCCTGATAGCTGTGAGTTCTGTCGAGACCGATCCGGAGAAAGAGGAATGTGCAGATGACAACTTCGCTGCAAAATACACCGTTCGTGTTGACGGATGAAATGAAAGAAGAATTCGATGCCGTGATGCTCAGTACAAAGACGGGCAAGCCGCTCGACCCGGAACAGTGTCTTCGTATCCGTGAACGATCAGATCGACTTGCGGCAGAGAACGCTCGCATTCACGGGGTGCAGGATATTGCTGTCGAGCTTATCCGCAGCGTGCGAGATGAAGAAAGAGATACATCCTTGACGCGTGTGTCGCGCTGAAATGGGTGAATGAAGAGGCAGACAGCGACGAATCACGGCGGCTGCGCGACTCTGCCCGCGCCGGGGTTCACAACTTGTTCGTTCCGACGATCTTCCCGAGCGAGATCATGAACTCGCCAACCAAGGCGGAACGGCAGAAGCGAATTCAGCAAGGCGACGGATGGAGTCACTACTTGACGATAATCTCTGACGCACGAGTACACATCGACTACTATCCGCTGGTGGCACGAGCCTACGAGATTTCGTCGTCGTATCGCATCGGTTTCTACGACTGTGTCTACGTCGCCCTTGCCGAGCAGGAAGGCTGCGAACTCGTCACTGCCGATCAACGGCTGATTCGCAATCTTCAGCCGACGCTCCCGTTCATCATCGAATTGGCTGATTTACCGTGATGACCAGTTATTCTCCTTCGCGGAAATGCGTAATATGGCTGATCCTCTCTTCCCGGTCCGATCGCCGCGATCAGACATGCCAGGCGGTGTGCTGGTACTTAAACCGTACCGCGAAGACTGAACTTGGCTGTTTGATGATCCTGACAACGGCCTGCATCGCGTACCGTTTGTCAGCGAAGTGGACGAGATGCTGAACCGCTTGACAGCTGACATACCTGATGCGCCGCGGGGGTTCCGCCTCCGCTTTTCGGTACACGCACTTGAAGGCCAGCACGAATCGTTCAATTGGGTGCGGGCCGACCCGGTTGAGGGCAACCGGTACCGCGCCGACTCAACCGGCGATGAAGGCTGGCTTTGCCCGGCTTTGTTCTGCTACTTTCCGGCGGCACCGGAAAGGCTCTTTGCTCGCGCTGAGTTGCTCACCACCCTCCACAGTTAAACATACTCCCACAAAACCCGCCAATGAGGCCGCGCGTTCCCGCGCCCCATATGCTTCCTTCATCATGCCGACGGATGAAGTTAAACGGATTGCCCGCAAGGTGCGCCAAGCCTTGGCGACACTCTACCCCGATGCACACTGCGCGCTGCATCATGCGAACGCGCTGCAGCTTCTGGTTGCGACGATCCTCTCCGCGCAATGCACCGATGCGCGCGTGAACATGGTGACGCCAACGCTGTTCGCGCGGTTCCCGACCGCGGCTGACTTTGCCGAGGCCGACCTTGCCGAGATCGAACGGCTGGTTCAGTCAACGGGCTTTTTCCGCAACAAAGCTAACAACATTCGCGAGTGCTGCCGGCTGCTGGTCGAGAAGCATGCCGGCGAAGTGCCGACCGCGCTGGATGAACTGGTGCAGTTGCCGGGCGTGGGCCGCAAGACGGCCAATGTGGTACTGGGCGACTGCTTCGACATTCCGGGCATTACGGTCGATACACACGTCGGCCGATTGAGCCGGCGCTGGGCGCTGACCGTGAACGAAGACCCTGTCAAAGCCGAGTTCGACCTGATGGAGATCATTCCAAAGAAGGAATGGACGCTGTTCAGCCATCGCACGATCTTCCACGGCCGGCAGGTCTGCCATTCGCGTAAGCCGAACTGTGATGAATGCACGATGAACAAATTCTGCCCGAAGGTGGGAGTGTAGCCGATGATCGACAATGCCGAATCGCTGCTGGAACGCTTCTGCCGTTATTGCCGGGTGCATACCGAAGCGGTGGAAGGCGCACCGACTTATCCGAGTTCGCCGGGGCAATTGGACCTGGGCCGAATGCTGGTGGGTGAACTGGAAGACCTGGGGCTGACCGACATCCGACAGTCTGAGTTCGGCATCGTGACAGCCACCATCCAGGGCAATGTGGACGCTCCCGTGATCGCCTGGCTGGCGCACTTGGACACTTCACCGGAAACAACGGGGTTGAACGTCAAGCCGATCGTGCATCGCGACTACAACGGGTCAGACCTGGTGCTGCCGGGCGATCCGACGAAAGTGCTGAAGCCTGCGGATTCACCCGAGTTGCTGAAATGTATCGGCAAGACCGTGATCACGACGGACGGCACGACGCTGCTGGGCTCGGACAACAAGTCGGGCATCGCCGTCATCATGGAAGCCGCGGCACATTTGCTGCGACATCCGGAGATCCCGCACGGGCCGATCAAAGTCTGCTTCACCTGTGATGAAGAGATTGGCCATGGGACCGATCATATCGACCTGGCCGCGATGGGTGCCGTGGCGGGCTACACTCTCGATGGGGCCGGTCAGGGCGAGATTGAAGCCGAGACATTCTCCGCGGATAAGGCGACCATCACGTTCCATGGTGTGAACATTCACCCGTCAATCGGCAAAGGGAAGATGGTCAACGCGCTGCGCACGGCCTCGGCATTCCTGGATCGGCTACCGCGCGAACTGTCGCCCGAGCGCACCGACGGGCGGGACGGGTTCGTTCACCCGTACCAGATCGAGGGCGGTGTCGCGAAGGTCGTCGTCGGCATGCTGCTGCGGGACTTCATCACCGCGAAGCTCGAAGAACAGGCAGCCCTGTTGAATCGCACCGCGCGCGAAGTGGAACAGCAGTTCCCCGGCGGTAGAATCGAAGTCGATATCAAGCAACAGTATCGCAACATGGCCGAGGGGATGGCGAAGGAACCGCGAGCAGTGCCATATGCCGTGGACGCGATGCGGGCCGTCGGCATCGAGCCGAAGCTCGGCAGCATCCGTGGTGGGACGGATGGTTCGATGTTGACGGCGAAAGGCCTGCCGACGCCCAACCTCTCGACCGGCGAGCACAACCCGCATTCCCCACTGGAATGGACCTGCCTCGAAGAGATGCAAACGGCGGTGTCGGGTCTGGTGGAACTGGCGAAACGCTGGGCGCAGTGACATTGGTTCGCCACATCAATAATCCGTCGACTCCAGTTCCCGTGCGGCGATCGCCAGCATCACCAATGCAAAGGCGATCGACGCCAGCAGCGATAACTCCGGCTGGAACTTGCCGGCATCTTTCAACTTCTCGAACTCCTTGACGCCGGGAGCGAACCCCTTCGCCTTCAGCGCGTAGTAGAGGTTCAGATTCATGTCGCCCGGCTTGGGCAGCGTCCAGTAGCTGACTTCGAGCATCGTCCTGCCGACGGGGCTGAGTCCCGGCAGATCGTGCACTTCGATCGCATGTCGGCCGAAGTTCATTCCCCAGCAGATCACCCAGAACAGCAATGAACCGAAGACGCAGACGACCGTGCTGCGCGTCCATACCGCCAGCAACACGGAGAAGCTGTAGAAGATTCCGAAATGGATCACCAGCAGCGGAATCGCCAACAGATACAGGGAGTCGTAGACGCCGGTCTTTACCCCGAGCGCCAGCCACGTACCGACAACGAAGACCGTCGCATGTACAAAGACGAACGCCAGCACCCCCAGGTACTTGCCGACCAGCAGGCTCCAGCGCGGCACCGGCTTGGCCAGCAGCACAGTAATCTGGTTCGGGTCGAGAAACGTCGGCAGGAACCCGGCCGTCCAGATCAGCACCAGGAAGATGCCCGCGGTGTCAGCCGCCACGCCGGCCATCCAGATCTGCAGGAAGCGCACGGCATCGAGCCGGTCGCGGGCGGTGGTGATCTCGAAGACGCCGAAACCGAGGTGGAGTTTGCTGCCAAGGATATCGACGCCTTCTTTGAGCACGCCTTCCTTGCCCATCTCCTTCACGCGCTCGTCGTCGGCCGGCAGGCCCTGCGGGATTTCGCCGGGGGACAACGGCAGCTTGTCATCGCCCGTGACACTGACGCTCAGGCAGAAGGCGATGCAAATGCCGGACAGCCCCAGCAGCACCCAGAACAGCCGTGTGGACAGCGACTGCCGAAACGTGTCGCGGACCATCCAGACGATCGTCAGCAATGCGACCGGCAGGTTCATGACACGCCCCTTTCGTACAGCGGTTGCAGCACCTGCTCAAGCGGGATCGGCTTGCCGGTCTTCGGGTCTTTCAGCAGGTCGGGCATGTTCGATTCGCGCGACACCTTGCCGCCCACGATGACGGCCACCCGGTCGCACAACTGCTCGACTTCGGAAAGCACATGCGATACCAGGATCACCGTCGCCCCGCGTGCCTTCTGCTGCGTGATCACGTCGCGCAACGTCTTGCGGCCCAGGAGGTCCAGCCCTTCGGTCGGTTCATCAAGGATCAAGAGTTC
>JBBQII010000210.1:0-6686 GCA_038324795.1 Gemmatales bacterium | reverse complement strand
CGACTGGGTGGCCCTGCGCAACGAATTGCCGCCCGGGCAGGCAAAGCAGGTCATCAATCACCTGGCGCGTAACCCCGAAGACTTCCGGGGGGCGATCGACAAGGTGAAGCCCGAGTTGAAGGCGATCTACCTGAACGCCTACCAGAGTTTTCTTTGGAACATGATGCTGGCCGGGTGGATCCGACTGCATGTGTCGCCGCATCAGCTGTTGTCGATGCGTTCGCGCGTGGGCGACCTGCCGGTGCCGCGTTCCATCAAAGCCGAGCGTCTGGAGGCGTGGAAGGCGCTGGAACTGCCGTTGCCGTCATCGCGACTGAAGGACGACCCCGAGGCGGAATGGTCGCCGATCCTCAAAGCAGTGATGGAGAACGAAGGCATCCCGCTCGAAGAGATGAAGCTGAAAGACTTCCGCAAACCGTTCTTCTCGCGAGGCAACCGCAACGCCGCCGTCATCCCGAGCGGGCTGACCGTCGAAAGCGCGAAGGACGACCTGAACCCCGGCAAGCAGAAGATGGTACTGAACTTCGACCTGCCGCGCGGCTGTTACGCGACGATGATCGTCAAACGGCTGACGCAGATGTGGGAAGAGTAATCACCGCGAAGCCGGACCGACGAATGGGGGAAGTTGCCGGACGACGCAGCAATTGCGACCGTTCTTCTTGGCGTCACTCAGGGCTGCCGACGCGGCATGGCGCATCTGGTCGTAACCGACAAGCGTCTCCGCATCGGCGACGACCATGCCGACGCTGACGGTGATGGAAATCCGTTCGCCGTGGTACTCGGTTGTACCGAGATCGACAGACCGCCGTACTCGCTCGGCCAGTGTCTCGGCTCCTTCGATGTCCGTTTCGGGCGCGACGATCATGAACTCTTCACCGCCCACCCGTCCCACGGTATCAATCGTCCGAACCGAACTGACGAGTGTCGAACCCAGCCAGGCCAGCACGTGATCGCCGCCCGGCAGCAGATAGCGGGTATTGATCTCCTTGAAGAAGTCGGCATCGACCAGTCCCAGGGCGAGCGACGACGGCGTTCGTGCCCGCCGCAACAGTTCGTTTTTGGCCAACCGGTCCATCGCCCGGCGATTCGGCAATCCCGTCAATGCATCGGTCAGCGCCATCTTCTGAAGCATCGTGTTGCGCTGCTGAAGCTGAGTGTTGGTCGCCTCCAACTCCCGTGTCCTGTCGGCGACGCGCTGTTCCAGTTCAACGGTCAGCCTTCTTAGCTCATCGAGAAGATTTTCGTGACTTCTCTCCAGAAGAAAGGTGCGCGCGGTGTGCCGGAGCAGTTGAACAAGCTGATCGGGCCGCCAGGGCTTGAACAGGAACCGTTGGGCCAGGCCGGAGTTAATGGCGTTGACGGCCAATTCCATGCTGTAGATGCCGGTCATGAGGATACGGACCGTGCGGGGGGACTTTTCCTTCACCCATTCAAGGAACGGGATCCCCTGCATGCCTGGCAGTTGCTGATCGGAAAGGACGATTTCGATGTCGTGATTGTTGAAGATTTCCTGTGCTTGTTCGGCGGATTCCGCCCCGTGGAAATCGTAATCGGCGGCCAATAGCCCTCGCGTCAGATTGAGGAGGGCCGGCTCGTCATCGAGAACAAGGACGGAGCATTTGAAACGACTCACCGCGCATACTCGGGGCCGTCACGGTCGGGCATTCCGTCATGGAAAAGCCGTGCACTGAAAGGGGTGCACCAACCAGTATAACTCACAAATCAAGCAGTGGCGTCAATATCGGGGCACAGCGAGACAATCTTGTCCACCTTTTGACCATTATGGTGAGGGCAGCTGGATTCGCCAAGCCGATTAACTCCCTCGCTAGAAGGGAAATGGGGCATAATTCCGGCGAAATCATGCACCGATTTGGCCGGAGGGGATATAATTGCGACTCATTCAGAATTCAGAGTACAGCGATTGTAGCGGCGAACTTTTGATGAATTTTGAAACTAACCACTTGCGGGGTTCAGTTGGCCTTATTACAATCCGCTGTCCTTAAATTCTGCGGAGGATAGACGGGCGTTTTCCGGCCGACTGGGTTACCAGCCGGCTTTTTTCAACGCACGGAAGTGTTGACTGGTCCGGCCATGCGGGTTGATAACCCGCCCCCCGGACCGACCGGCCGCGCCGAGGTGGGTAGTGTGCTTGATTTCATCAATACGCCACCTTGGGAAATCGGAAACTTGTTGTTTCCGGTACGAAACTGCCCCTGACCCGATGACACTCCACTGATTTTCGAACAATCCGGGGAAGGATTGCCATGAAGTCGACCACCGTACTGAAGAAACGGGCGCATGCCTCGTCAGCAAAGAGTTCAATGGAATCGTCGATGACGACGTTCTCATCGGAACTGCTGACGCCGGAAGAAGAGCGCGAACTTCTTACCAGTTTCTGGGATTGCAAGAGCGAACTCGTCCGCGTTCTCATCCGGCACTATCCGCACTTGCGCCCGAATCGGCCGCCGCTTGAGCCCTGGCCGATGGCCCAGTTCATTCGCGAATTCTTTGAAGAGAACGGCGTGGGCGATGTACCCGCGGTCCGTCGCCTGCACGACCGTTACGTGCACTTCAAGCATCGTCTCGCGTCGGCGAACATCCGTCTCGCCGCCCACGTTGCCAAGCGCTTCCGTCATCACTCGTTGAGCTACCCGGATCTACTCCAGGAAGCAGTCTGCGGCCTCATGCAGGCGATCGACCGGTTCGATGTCAGCCATGGCACCCGACTGGCGACCTATGCCACGTGGTGGATCCGGCAGACGCTGCAGATTGCCGTTGCCCGGCAAAGCCATCTGGTCAGCCTGTCGCCGCACCATCTTCAGGAACTCGGCCTGCTCCAACAGGAAAGCGAAGCCCTGGCCCACGGCGGTAAGCATCTGCCCAGCCCGCAGGAACTCGCCGCCCGCACCGGCAGCAGCCTTGAGCATCTGACCCACCTGCAGACCGCGACTCGCACCCCGGTCTCGCTGAACGCGGTCCTTGATGACGACAGCGATTTCAAACTCACCGAAGCGATGCCGGATAACACCAGCACCGTAACGCAGACCAACAACGAACGTCAGGAAGCCCTTGGCTTCCTGATGGAAAACCTGCGTCCGCGTGAGAAGAAGGTCCTCGACCTTCGCTTCGGCCTGACCGGCAACGGCACCCACAGCCTGCGCCAGATCGGCCATCTGCTCCGCATCAGCAAAGAACGCGTCCGCCAGATCCAGAACCGTGCGCTTGAGAAACTCCGTGCCAGCGCCGAACGCGTCGGCTGGGAGCCGAGCCTGCTGCTGGATTAGTTGAAATGCGATTGCCCGTCAGAGCCCGAGCGCTGGCAAGGATCTTCAGAATCCTCGCTGGCGCCCGGGCTCTGTTTCGTTTGACCCGCTTTTGCGTTTGACCTCGACAGCTTCGCTCCGACGCGTTATTTGCCTCACCTGTCCGGAATCCGGTGCCCTGCGGGAGAGTCCCATGCTGCGTCGTGGCCTGATTGCGCTGTCGTTGATGCTGCCCGCCGTCGGCTGCACGTCGGAAGAATTCCGTAACTGGGCCGGCCCTTTGAAAAAAGAGAACGGTCGACCGGTGCTGGTGCCCGAGAAGCTGCCGCCGGCCTCGGCCGCGACGGCCACCCGTGTCGATTCGCTGGGTCGCGACATACTGGCCGCGAATAAGGACATCGGCATTCAGCCGGTGTTCTCCACCGTCGGCCTGACGGAACTGTCCATCTTCCATGTGGGCGCTCAGCAACTGGTCATCACCGAGGGATTGGTCAACAAATGCAAGTCCGACGCGGAACTGTCGGCAATACTGTGTTCCGAACTCGGCAAGATGGCCTCCGAATCGCAGGCGAGCGGCATGTCGATCAACGATTCAAACCCGCCATATGCGCCGCAGGTCGGCGGCGACGTGGCCGGCGCGGGCAACAACAGTGACCCGAGCATGACCCAGCAGGCCGAGCGTGCACTTTGGCAGCAGCGCAATCCGAAGCCGGCCAACGGTGGCTTTGTCAGCGCTCCGAACCCCGGTGAACTTTCCCGTACTTACCTGAGCCGGGCGGGATACAATCCCGATGAGTTGATCCGCGTCGCCCCGCTGCTGCGTCAGGCCGAGGCCAACTCGAAGATCGAGCAGCAGTTGATGAACAGCCGTAACAGCACGCGATAACAACATGATCAAACAAGTCGATGTCGATTACGTTTCCCGCCGGCTGGCCGAGGATGCCCCGCCGCGGTTGCTGGATGTGCGTCAGCCGTGGGAGAATGAGTACTGTCAGCTTTCCGACAGCATTCTGATTCCGCTGGGCGAACTGCCGGGCCGAGTGGAAGAACTCGAATTTCCGCATGATGCCGAAGTGATCGTCTACTGCCATCACGGCGTGCGCAGTCTGTCGGGCGCGGCAATCCTGCAGGCGGCAGGTTTCACCAACGTCGCCTCGATGGCCGGCGGCATCGAAGCATGGTCGCATCACATCGACCCGACGATTCCGCGATACTGATTCGCTTCTGCAGTTTGGAAATCTCTTATCCGCACGGCGATGGCCACAAAGTCGCCCGCTTCGCGGCATCCCGACCGGTGAAGGTCGGATTGCCAAAAGCATCATTCGGTACGGAAATCCAGAAAACCATTAGCCACGGATGAAACACGGATCAAACACGGATAAGAACAGAAATCCGATGTTTGAACGCGAACGCGAACAAGTTCTGGTTTTCATCCGTGTTGCATCCGTGTTCAATCCGTGGCTATGTCTTCCTGACGTTACAGCCGCACGTTCAGCCCCGATCGCCGCAACAGCAACCGCACCAGTCCCTCCAGCGGCGGCCTACCCTCGCCGAGTCGCGGCTTCGCCTGGATCACCCCCGCGGTGGCGCTGGCCATGTCGTAGCCTTCGGACCAGAAGCCGCTGTTGTCGATCGTGCAGGTCGCGCTCCATTCCGGCCCGACGATGCGTGGCCGGGCCGGCAACGACGGCACCAGCGCCCATATCTGCCGCGAAAGTACCCTGCCGTTCTCGAACATGCCGATCTTCCCGTACTTCATGCGCACTTCCTCGAGCTTCTGCATCTGCGGCACAAGCGAGTACTTGGCATCGAAGACGATGATCAACTCGGGAACGCCATCACCATCGTCGCCCGGCGGGAACAGTTCCAGCGCGACATCGGGCGTTCGCTGCAGCTCGGGGCTGAGCAACCCGTAGGCCAGGCCGCCGCTGGTCTGTTCGGGTCGATAGGCGGGCACATAGCGAAGTCGTACAAGTCGGCCGGCATCGTCTTCGTAGTCGATCGCCTGGTCGGGCAGGAAGTCGACAACGAAGCGCGTGCGCTCCAACTCCAGTCGCCGGAACGGCGAGCCGACACCGCGCTTCTGGTCGTCGCATTGCATCAGGCAACTTTGCAGGATGCGGATCAGGTCGAGCACGCACCACCATTCATACAGCACCGGCAGCGACTTGCCGCGTGTCAGCAGGTGTTCTTCCCCCAACCGGACGCGGAACGATTTGAAGTGCGACAGTACCGTGCGATACGCAGTCGAGTAGGCACGATTGGAACGCAACAGCGGCGTCGATTGCGGAATCTCGCGCAGCTCCGCACCGCGCGGCAGGAACGGGTAGCGGGCGAGCCGATGCAGTTCCAGCCGCATCGCCCGCAGGTTGTCGAGCAGTTTGCGCATCTCGACGATACGCGGTAAGTCTTCCGTTTCCCACCACGACTTCCTGCCGTCCGGCCCCGGGCGATCCTGGATCGCTTTGCGATCCTCGCGTTCCGCGATCTCGGACAGCAGACGCTGCTCCAGGTCGGTCAGTTGCCGCAGCAGGAAGTCGATGAAACCCGACAGAATCCGGTTCTCGGCCAAGTTGAAATGCGGCACCGCGATCTCGCGAACATGCTCGCGGAACATCAACCCATCAGGATGCCGGATGATCAACGAGGGGTCGAAGCAGGCTTCCTCCAGCGTCAGGTCGCTGACCCCCTGCACGGCAATCGCCGGCTCGCGTACCCGGCGGGTGCGCAGCCGATAGGCCGGCTGCGCGGCGATTTCACGTAAGGCGGTACTCAACTGGTCGATCGCCTGCCGGATGCGCAACAGCGCTGCCACCGGGGCATGTTCCCCCCGGCGATATTCGAGCTCCAAGCCGACGAACGTCTTGCCGTAGACGTCGAGCAGCGCGGCCGCGGAATGGCTGGCCACCTCTTCGCAGAGGACCTCGAACTCCTGCTGGGCGATCTTGCCCGCGGCAATCCGCAAGGGCGTGATGGTGAAGATCGGCTGCCAGATGTCATCGTGCCGGGCCTGCAACTGCAGTTCGGTGATGCCGACCCAGTCGCGCAACAGTCGGCCGCGACAGACCGCGCGGTCGCGGTCCCCATCATCGCCCATGTAGATGCGAAAGTCGGTCCGGTCGGTTTCTTCCGTCGAAGCAATCAGCACATCACCGACAAGGATGCGCAACGGCGTGCCCCCATCGTCGAATGTCAGTGCCAACTCGATTTCGTCGGCTTCGTTCAACGTGATCGGCTCGTGGCGCAGCGGTTCGCCCGGCTCGATCCGGGTATCCACCCAGGTCGTCCAGCGCCGCGTCAGGCCGTCGCGTTCACGCAATTGCAGATGCATGGGGCCGCTCAATACCAATCAGGTTGGCTGGCCCTCTTTCCCCCTCTCCCCCGCAAAGCCGGGCGATAGGGGACCAGAAGGCTCAACCATGT
>JBBQII010000209.1:0-6702 GCA_038324795.1 Gemmatales bacterium | reverse complement strand
GACAGCTTACTTGAAGTTGGTCAGGAACTCTTCGAAGTCCTTCTTGTGCTTCTCGACGGTCTTGCCGGGGCCGAGCAGGGTCAGGTAGTACTCACCCTTGTCGTCGCTGAAGACGACGTAGAGTTGCCGCCAGTCGGCCTTCTCGGTGGTCTTGGCGTTCGGCGCGAACGGCGGGAACTTCGAGAGGAACGTGCCTTTCACGTCCTGGATGGTGGCTTCCTTCGTGCCGACCTTCATCTTGTCGACCTTGTTCTCGGGCTCGGCCTTGCCTTCGGGCGTCTTGAACTTGGCGAGTTGGCGCTTCAGGTTGGCTTCCACGGTGCCGCTGCCGCCCGGGAAACGGAAGACGGCGATCTCGGCGTCTTCGGTGTCGCCCTCGGCCTTGGGCAGTTTGAACTGGCCCATGCGCATCGTGCTGGACGGCTGTTCTTCTTTCCAGCCGGCGGGCACTTTCGACTTCATGCCGGCCAGTTCGTAGTCCGCGGCAAAGGTGGCCCCGGCAAACATCGCGGCCGTCAGCGTCGCCATGGCGAAACGATTCATGTTTCGTGCTCCTGAGTAATAGGTTGAATCAACGTCGCATATTGTAAGGCTTCGCCGGAAGCGGGGAAGGAAGTTTCCGGATTGTTATGGTGGGATCAGTTGGGCAAGGCGGGTAACTGCCCGGCCCACCGTTGCTGTTCGGCGGTCAGCGGGGGTACAGGATCGGACGAGTAGATTCGTTCCGTGTAGAAGCTTTCATCGAAAACCCGGGTGAAAGCGGCTTGCAAATCGAGTCCCACCTGCTCGCTGGTTCGTTTCAGCGGAACCTGAATCGTCGGCAATTGGTCGGTCAACTGAATCGGCCGGAGGGCGGGACATCCGGCATTAAATCGTGACGGGCCGTCAGCGCGTAGTAATCGCAGGAAGGAATTCCTTCGATCGGGGGGCGAGTTCCACCGCGAAGGAGGTTGATCTCAACAAGGTGTACCCCGGCTTTGATCAACCGTTCGCGCTTTCCCAGGTACTGATCGCGATCAGCGCCGTTCTTTTTGTTCGAACTGCTCAGAACCTCAATGGTGGTCACCACTTCCCCGTGATCACGGTCCCGAACTTCGATGAAGTGAACCTTCTCCAGATCGACGATGGGAAAAGTGCCCGAGGCAGGCGGCTGCAGAGTCAACGCAGGGCTGTTTCGATCAGTTTGTCGATCCGAAGTGACGGCCACATCCGATCGCCCGGCAAGTCGGCGGTCTCCATCGGGCAACTCGTGAATGTAGATGTCCGTCTCGGCCCTGACGAGGTAAGCGGGCGTAACTTCCTCGCCAGTTGCACTCGAATCGCGTAGATGATGCTCAAATGAAAATCCAGCCGGACGACTGGGTTCTCAAGATACGGGTTCATCCCCGGGAACGGTGATGGCATTGCAGCCTCCTCATCGACAGTATACCCGAATGACCTACTCGATACTCAGCAGCAAACCCTGCATCTCCCCCTGGGCGTGGGTGTTGCCCTGTGCGCCGGCCAGGTCGATGCCCTTGCGAAGGATCGCGCAGGCGTCGTCCACGTCGCCCAGTCGGTTGAGCAGTTGACCCGCCTGCAGGAAGGCGGGCACATATGCGGAGTCGCCGGTGATCTCGCGGAGTTTGCCGGCGGCGGCCGGGTCGTCGCCTGCGCTCATATATTCCATGGCGAGGAAGTACCGAAGTTCCGGGTCGCCCGGTTCATCGGCCAGCATCGCTTCGATCTGATCCATCCGCGCGGTACGTGTCGGCATCTTGGCTTCGCTCCTGGTCAGGTCCGTTCACTCTTTCTCAACCTACTCGTTGCGATGCGGGCGGGCAATTCCGCTTCGTCCGGCGTCGGTTGCACAATCGTTACAGCCGGCCCATTCTGAATCGGCGGCATTCCGCGTCCGCGAGGCATGACCCGCCTGCAAATCGTGCGTCGGTTGCATTCTCCCCGCCTGGCGGATGCAGCAGCGCGCCTGCGGAAGTCGATCCCAGTTGCGGCGACGTTCGACACATGTCCGGTGATGGATTGCCGGAGTCGAACGAAACGCCGCCCGCGACGGGGTACACCATGCGAGTGCCGTTCCAGCGCATCCCGACTTGCCGCATCTGGTCCACGGCCGTACTGGCGCTGGCCCTCCTCACGCAACCGCTGTTCGCCGGGGACGACACCAAGCCCCGTGGCGTGCCCGCCAGCAACCTGCGGCGAACGCCGGTCGTCGAAGTCGTCGACAAGAACAAAGCCGCCGTTGTCAACATCTTCAGCGAGCGCACCGTCACGCGGGAGAACCGCGAGAAGCAGCTTGAACTGATGCAGCTTCAGCAGCGTGTCAACGGCATGGGCACCGGTGTCGTCATCGACCCGCGCGGGTACATCCTCACCAATCATCACGTCGTCGAAGATGTGCAACTGCTTCGTGTGAAACTCCACGACGGCACCTCGGTCAACGCCCGCATCGTGGCTCGCGAGCCGTCCGAGGATCTCGCGGTCATCAAGATCGACGCGGGCCGGCAGTTGCCGCTGACGATCCTCGGCACCGCCACTGACCTGAACATCGGCGAAGGGGTCGTCGCCATCGGCAACGCCTTCGGTTACGAGCACACCGTGACCGCCGGCGTCGTCAGCGCGCTCAAGCGCGACGTGGTGCTGAACCGCGAGATCTCCTACAAATCGCTGATCCAAACTGATGCCAGCATCAACCCCGGTAATTCGGGCGGGCCGCTGTTCAACATGCAGGGCGAACTGATCGGCATCAACGTCGCAATCCGGGCCGGGGCACAGGGGATCGGCTTCACCATCCCGATTGACAACGCGCTGAAGGTAGCAGCAGAGATGCTGAGCATCAAACGCCGCACCGGCATGGCGCACGGTCTGACAGTTCGCGACGCGCTGGATGTTGGCGACAGTACCATCCGCCGTTGGGCCCTGATTGAACGGGTGGATACCGGCAGCCCTGCCGACAAGGCCGGGCTGAAGCCGGGCGACGTGCTTGATCGCAGCCTGGATACGAAGATCATCTGCCATCTCGATCTCGAGCGGGCGTTCCTCGAACGTGCCGCCGGCGATGCGATCCCGATGGTGGCCCGGCGCGGTGCCAACGCCCGCGGTGAGGGTGGCGACGAACTCCGCGTCGAGATCACTCTGAAGAACAATGACCGCGCCCCGAACCAGCTTCCCGTCGACCTGGTCTGGCGAAAGCTGGGCCTGAAGGTGCAGCCCGCCGCTGCTGATCAGGTGGTGAAGGCCAACCCGCAACTGCACGGCGGCCTGCTGGTGACTGACGTCAGCATCGACAGTGCCGCGGGCCGGGCCGGGTTCCAGCGCGGCGACATCCTGATCGGGCTGCACCTGTGGGAAACCGTGAACGTTGACAACGTGACCTACGTGCTGAATCACCCCGACTATGCCACGTTCGCCCCGATGCGCTTCTTCCGTGTCCGTGCCGGGCAGTTGCAACGCGGCTGGCTGACAGGTATGGAATAACACACGTTGACTGCACTCGTCCCCCTTCCCGCATGGGCCCCGCGTCGACGGCGACGCGGGGCCTGTGTATTTCTCCTATCATCAACTGAGATCAACGCGTTGCCGTGAGAGTCTGCCATGTCCGCGGATGCGATTGCCGGCCTGCTCGAATCACCTGCGACGGCGGCCCCGTTTCTCGATTGCTGGGGCATCGACGACTTCGATCGCGGCTACCGCAACGTGCGCGCCATCTCCGGCTCGCTGCCCCGCGACCAGTTCAGCCAGATCGTCACCGCGCTGGGTGAGTTCCTGCATCGCCAGCCCGATCCGGACATGGCGCTGAACAATCTCGAACGCTATCTGGCCAATCCGGCCGCCCGCGAACAGCTTCCGCAACTGCTTGAACAGCAGGCACGCGGCCTCGAAGATCTGACGTATGTCTTCAGCACGTCCCAGTTCTACAGCGACCTTCTGGCGGGGCATCCGGAAGACACCGATGTCGTTCACGGCCCGCTGCGGCCCAGTCCGACACTTGATTAACTGATCGACGTACTGCAGGCCGACGTCGACCGCGGGACCGATGATGCGTGTACCCTGCGGGCGTTCCGCCGGTACCGCCAGCGGCAGCACCTGCGTATCGGCGTCAACGACATCATCCGCGATCGACCGCTTGAAGAGATCACGCGCGATCTGTCCAGCGTGGCGGAGGCGGCTTTGGAAGTGGCCCTTCGCGTGGCAGTCCGCAATCTCGGCAACCGCTACGGCCTGCCGGAACAGAAAGACGGCACACCGTCGCGCTGCACCGTCTTCGCGTTCGGCAAGCTGGGCGGCCGCGAACTGAACTACTCGAGCGACATCGACCTGATGGTGCTTTACGACGGCGATGGCCAGACTCGCGGCAAGCGCTCCCCCATCGCCAACGATGAGTTCTGGACGCGCGTCGTTTCCGAAGTGGTGCGCCTGCTCTCCGCCCATACCGATCGCGGCCAGGCCTACCGTGTCGACCTGCGGCTGCGTCCCGAAGGTCAACGTGGCCCATTGGCCCGCTCGCTGGAAGGTACGATCGCCTACTACGACACGCATGGCCGGACGTGGGAACGCCAGGCACTGATCAAAGTCCGGCCGATCGCCGGTGACAAGGCGCTGGGCGAAGAGTTCCTGCGCGCGATCGAAGGGTTTGTATGGCGCAAGTACTTGAGCTTCTCCGAAATCAATGACATCAAAGCGATGAAGCGGCGCATCGAGCACAAGGCCGGTACCGCCGGCGACACTGAACGCGACGTGAAGACCGGCCGCGGCGGCATCCGGGATATCGAGTTCACCATCCAGTTCCTGCAGCTGCTCAACGGCGGCGACCTGCCCGATGTCCGCCGGCGCGGCACATTCGCGGCCATGCTCGCGCTCGAGTCGGCTGGATGCCTCACCGATCAGGAGTATCGCGCTCTCGACGATGCCTACCGCTTCCTGCGGAAGACGGAACACCGACTGCAACTGCTGTTCGACTGGCAGACGCACCGGTTGCCCGAACAACCCGATGAGTTGCGGAAACTCGCGTTGCGAATGGGCTACCGGGACATCGTCGAACCGGTCAGCCGACTGCCGGAGGTTCGAGTACGCAGCGACGCGATCTCGGCGCAACGGCATTCGCCGTTGGATGAGCCGCCGATCGCTCTGTCACTGCAAACTCGCGATCTGCTCGTCGAACCGCTCGAGCAGTTTCTGCATGACTATTTCGAGAAAAGTCGGATGGATCGGCAGATTCTCGATCATCTTCTGCATCAGACGTTCGAAGGTTCCGAGCCGGCCGCCGAGCCGGAATCCGACCTGATGCTGGCTCCCGACCCCGATGAGGCGACCGTTCGGGCCGCACTTGATCGCTATCGGTTCAAGGATGTGATGGGGGCCTACCGCAACCTGATGCAACTGGCCCAGGAGGCGGGGCGGTTCCTTTCCACCCGGCGTTGCCGGCACTTCCTTGCCAGCATCGCGCCGCCGCTGTTGCGTGCCGTGGCCGCCACGCCCGACCCGGACCAGACTCTGGTGAATCTCGAAAAGGTGACGGCGTCGCTGGGTGCAAAGGCGGTGCTGTGGGAACTGTTCAGCTTCCTGCCGGCCAGCCTGAAGCTGTACGTCGACCTCTGTTCGAACAGCCCGTTTCTTTCGCAGATACTGATCAACAACCCCGGCATGATCGACGACCTGCTCGACAGCCTCGTTCTGAATCAGCCGCGCTCGCTCGAAGAATTGAAACAGGAACTGCGTGAACTGCTGCGCGGGGCGGAGAAGCCCGAAGTCATCGAGCCGATCGTACGCAGCTTTCAGGACAAGGAACTGTTGCGTATCGGCGTGCGCGATCTGCTCGGCAAGGACGACATTCGTGCGACGTCCGCGGCACTCAGCGATCTGGCGGAGGCGATCCTGGCGGACATCGCCGCCCGGCAGGAGCCGGGGTTGATCGAACGCTACGGCCCGCCGATGCTCAGCGATGGCCCGCGCGCGGGGCAACAGTGCCGGTATGTCATCCTCGCGCTCGGGAAGCTCGGCGGCCGGGAAATGAGCTACCACAGCGATCTCGATCTGGTGATCGTCTACGAAGGTGACGGCGCGACCGCCGGCGCGAACCAGCGTGTCGATAACTTTCAGTTCTTCACCGAACATGCCCAGCGGATCATCAAGGCGGCCAGTCAACCCGGGCCGCTGGGCCGGCTGTATGCCGTCGACATGCGGTTGCGGCCTACGGGCAAATCGGGCAGCCTGGTGATCCCGCTGGCCGAGTTCGTCCGCTACTACGATGGCCCGGCCGCCATGGTCTGGGAACGACAGTCGCTGTCGCGCGCCCGGGTGGTGCAGGGGGTCATGGCGTTCGGCAGCCGGGTGCTGTACGCCGTGCATCGCGCGGTCCACGGCATCGAATGGCGGCCGGAGATCATCGACGACATCCGCGCGATGCGCGATCGCCTGGAAGCGGCAGCTTC
Source organism: Gemmatales bacterium (assembly GCA_038324795.1). GTDB lineage: Bacteria > Planctomycetota > Planctomycetia > Gemmatales > Gemmataceae > JAIOQJ01. Next base: position 274 of record JBBQII010000209.1, on the reverse strand, counting down.
GTCGCGGAACCTCAAGCGCCGCGCCGGCGGCATGATCGACATCGAGTTCATCGTGCAGATGCTGCAGATCAAGTACGGCGAACGACAACCGGATGTGCTGTGCACCAACGCCTGGGATTCACTGGAAGAATGCGGGAAGGTTGGCGTGCTGTCCGCGGTTGAGGTGGATGAACTCAAGGCTAGCTATTCGTTCTTCCGCCATGTGGAATCGCGGCTGCGAATCGTCGCCAACCGTCCGCTGGTCGAATACCCGGAAGACACGGACGAACTGGAG
>JBBQII010000208.1:0-6705 GCA_038324795.1 Gemmatales bacterium | reverse complement strand
CACCGGGTAGTTCTACAGCCGCGGTGCGGTAGGCTTCACGGGCGACTGATAGTTGTTGACGCCGCGGGCTTTCACTTTGCGCATGTAGATCTTGTCGCCGCAGGTGGCGTAGATGATGTCGCCATCCGGCCCGCCAAACGTCAGGTTCGAGATCTTGCCGTTGGGCGTCGGGACGATGCAGTTGACTCGGCCGGCCTGATCGCACACCTGCAGGCCCAGCTTGGTGGCCACCCAGAGCCGGCCGTCACGATCGACTCGCATGCCATCGGCCCCGGCGTCATCGGCAGTGTCGGGCGTGTGCAGGTGATAGTACTTTTGCTTGTTGGAAAGCGAGCCATCAGCGCCCACCACATAGCTGTAGACCCAGTGGGTCCGGCTGTCGGCCACATAGAGCAGCGATTGATCGGGCGACAGGCACAGGCCGTTGGAGAACTTCAAGCCGGTGTCAACGGCTTTCTTCTCACCCTTGGGGCTGATGTACCAGATCTGGCTGGGCGACTTGCCGTCCCAACCCGGGTTTGTTACGAAAATACCGCCGTCATTGCGGACGACCAGATCGTTGCCGCGGAAGCCATCGGCGATGACGGTTCCTTTGCCTTCCGTATCGTAGGCGATGATCTTTTCTTCGCCGCCCGCGACGGCGTACAGTCGGCCGTCGGGGCCGAACGATTGACCATCGCCCTTCTTCGAGTCGGCAATGAACTCCGTGATCTTGTTGTCGGGCCCGATCTTGTAGGTCTTGCTGTTGGGCACGTCGTTAAAGAAGACTTCACCCTTGGCATTGACTGCCGGGCCTTCAGTGAATTTGTAGCCTTCGCCCACGAACTTCCAGGTTTCGCCCGGCTGCAGGATTTCTTTCAACTGAGGTGAACCGCCCCCGGCGGGGATCGCGCTCGGCCAGTCCTTCCACAGCCACTTCACTGCTTCGGGGAACAGTTCGGTCGCATGCTTGCCGTTGTGGCCGCCGTCGCCCCAGCGATGGTCGACTTCGTAGCCGGCGAACTTCAGCGAGCGCTGCATTTCCTGATTGGCCATCCACCAGTCACCGCCGTAGATGTTCAGGTCGCCGCTGCCGTCTTCGAGGAAGATGCGCAGCGGCTTCGGTTCGTACTTGCGGATGAGCGTCGGGTAGACGTTGCCGCCGCGCAGGCCCACGTAAGTGCCGATGGCGCTGAAGACTCGCCGGAAGGCGTCGGGCCGTTCCCATGCGGCAGTGAAGGCGCAGACCGCACCACTGCTCGACCCGGCGATGGCGCGATCATTGCCAACGTTGGACAGCTTGATCGCCCTGCCGTCGGTCGTCGTTTTCTTCTCGACTTCGGGCAGCAGTTCATCGAGCAGGAAGCGGGCATAGGCGTCGCCCAGGCCATCGTACTCGTAACTGCGATTGAAGCGGGGAAGGGCTTTGTCATCGGTGGGCTTCACGACGCCCGGTGTGACGAATACACCAATGACGATCGGCATTTCCTTGTTGGCGATCAGCTTGTCGAACACGGCCGGGGCATTGAACTGGACCCCATCCTGATTCACATGCACGCACGCGGGCGTCTTGCCGTCGTACTGCTTGGGGATGTAGACGGTGACCTCGCGCGTAGTGCCGGGGAAGATCTTGCTTTTGTCGAATGTGAACTTGAGCAGGTCGCCCTTCGGGACATCGGTCGCCTTGGGATCGGCCGCCTGCCCGTGCGACAGGGCGGCGACCGTCAGCGCCAGCATGGCGAGACAGATGCGGTTCATGGTGAGAGTCCTTAATGGTGGAATGCTATTTCAGCCAGTGACTGATGATTGCTGCAAAGTAAGTGCCAGCGATACTTGAAGGTTCGCCGGGGGCCCAACCGTAGCCGCCGTCGTCGTTGCGGCAGGCGGTAATGCGCTTGCGCAATTGGTCGACGTTTGCGGGCTTTGCGTTCAGCATGTGATACGCCCGCATGACGCGGTAAGTTGTTTCGAGATCGGAATCCTTGATGGCGGGCCTGCCGAAGCCGCCGTCGGCCCTTTGACCTTTATCAAGAATCGCAATGATGTCTTTGGCTCTTGCTGCATCGATCTTTGTGCCGAGACGCAGCAGCAGTGCGATGGCACCGCCGGTCTGGCGGGCCTGATCAGCGTGGTGGCCGTAACCACCATCTTTGTTCTTCAGCTTGTTGACAAAGGTCACCCAGCGTTCAATCACTTCTTTCGGTAACTTGCCCGCCGCTTCAAGTCCGGCAGCGGCAATCCGAATCTGTTCGAAATCTTCGGCATTGGCGTTGGCGGTCAGGTATTCGACCGGCTTATTGACGAACGGATCGGCCTTCAACTTCAGTTCGACCGCCGCCATGATGCCGACGGCCGTTTCGTAAATGGTGACTTTGCCGCCGCGTATGTCCGTGTAACCGCCCGTGGTCGAGTCGTAGCAACTCATTACGAACTTGGCGACTTTGTCCGCGTTCGGCAGTTCGCCGCCGTTGTACTTGATTGCGCGAATGGCTGACGAAGTGGCCCGCAGCGTTCCGGCAGTTTCAGCTTTCGACAACAGAAAGCTGCCATCGGGCTGTTGCAGCGATCTCACGAACGCGACCGAATGCTTCTTCTGCGCGTCGGTTTGAGCGTGCAGCGTGACGGGGAAACAAACGAGGGCAATCAGCAGCAGGTGTCGCAACATCGGGAATGTCCGCTCAGGATGATTTCGGTCGGAAGGCCTTCACAACCGCTTCGTTCGTTGTCAGGAACGGGCCTTCGATCAGGTCGATACAGTACGGGATGGCGGGGAAGACCGCCAGCAGACAATCGCGAATGGCCGACGGTTTACCGGGCAAGTTGACGATCAGCGATCGGCCGCGAATGCCGGCAATCTGCCGAGAGAGGATGGCGGTGGGGACGATCTTCAACGAGACGGCCCTCATCTGCTCGCCAAAGCCGTCGAGGATCTTGTCGCAGACGGCCTCGGTCGCTTCGGGGGTCACGTCACGTCGGGCCGGGCCGGTTCCGCCGGTGGTGACGACGAGACAGCAGTCTTCGTTGTCGCATAGTTCCCGCAGCGCCGCTTCGATGACTGACTGTTCGTCGGGAATCACGCGGCTGACGGGCTGCCATTCGCACGTCAGGATTTCGGTCAGGCAGGCGTGAATGGACGGCCCGCCTTTGTCCTCGTAGATGCCGCGACTGGCCCGGTCGGAGACGGTGAGAATGCCGATCTTGATCATGTGCGGTTCCCGTTGTCAGAGCGGGATGCGAGCGGTCGTTGCTTCCATTTGCTTACGCAAGCCGGCAAAGTAGTCGGTCAGTTCCCCGGCATTCTTCACGCTGCCCTTCGAGCAACTGCCGGTGGAGCAACCGCCGCCGGTGCCACAATCGCCGCACCCGCCGCCGGAAGTCGATCCACACCCCGGCTTGCCGCAACCGCTGGCGGCGGAAGCGGGAGCGGGAGCGATGCCGAGATTCTGAATCAGCACGGGCCGATTCAACTGCCGCGACAGTGAATCACCCAGGCTGTTCAGATCGCTGGATGGATCAGCGACAACGCTGGCGAAGGCGGGGCTGTCGTCGAGGAGGTATTCGAGATCGACAATAAGGACATCGGCGGAGTCAATTTGATGCAGTGCCAGAGCGGCCGCGTCCCGGTTCCGTGAATGCTGGTTTTCTTCATCGGAAGACGCATGGCGCACCAGATCGCCATCGCTTGGCAGTGTCGAAGAGTCTTCGCAAAGAACTGAGCCGATTTCGAGGCCGCGAAGGGTGCGGAGAACAACCCGGTCGCCGCGATCGCGACGCGCATCGCCGACGAACCGGCCCAGAAAGGCCGCGTTGCCGTAGTTCACGAGATAGCGAAGAGAGTTCATGAGCCTTTTTCATCCGTGCATCCCGTGAGATGCACGCTAAACGGGGCGAATCATCACGTTCACGCGGTTTCTTCCCATCCGAAGAACTCGCGCATGTGCTTGTCGTACTCTTCCTGGCCGAACTCGGTACTCAGGTCGATGCGAAGTTCGTTGATGACCTTGATGCTGAAGTTCTTGAACCATTCGTTCCAGCATTCGCTGCAGATCGTCTGGAAGATCTTCATGCCGATCGCGTCGGGAAGGGGCGGGGCGGGCAATTGCCGGGCCTGCTTGCCAACATTGCACATCGGTCGTTCGCACTTGAAACCGGTCCCCGGGTCGGTGTCTTCGACGACGGTTCGGGCGGCTTCAGGGATGGCTTCGCCCTGTTCCTTCAGCATCTTACCCATTTCGTCGCGGGGCATCTTGTCGCCGCGCTCGTCGGCAATCTTCCAGCCGTTCTGCAGGATCTCGATCGCCTCGGCCTTGCGATCTACCTTCAGGAGGCAGGTGGCCAGCAGTTGGTAAACCTTGGAGAACTGCGGGCTGAGTTCCAGCGTGCGGCAGAACGAAGCGATCGCATCGGTCAGTTCGTTTGCCTCCATCAGCAACTGGCCGAGCCGAAAGTGGCCCAGTTCGTTGTCGGCATCGTCGGCGGCCATCTTGCGAAACTGGGCGATCCGTTCTTGAAGCTGACTCATGATGTTCCTTCCGGGATGCCACTCAGTTGAGCGGCATCGACTTGATCGGCAACTGCACGCGTGACGTTGCTTTACTGACCTTGTCGGTCGCCTTCAACTCGACCGTGAAATCGCCGGCGCGGTTGAGGGGCAGTTGAAACCGAAGGTGAATCAGGTTTTCGTCCGCCTGAACGTCGTTGTCGATGGTGATCGAGGCCGGCTTGGGCAGCGTTGCGCCTCCATCGCGCGTGAGGACGATCATTTCAACATCGACGTTCGGCTGTTTCGTCTTGGGGTCGCGGCTGAAGCCGACCAGCGTGAAGTGCACGAACAGCGACTGGCCGACTACACCGATCGGCGGAGCGGGAATTTCGCCCTTCGCGTCTGCACAAGTGTAGACCTGGACCAGCCCGAAGTTGCGCGGCAGCACTTCAAACTTCTGGTCAATCGTCTGCGTCGCCTTGGAGGCCCGGTCGACGACTGTGACGCGACAGGTGTAGATTCCCGGCAACTGGTCGAGCCCGATGGTCACGAACGCCCGCGCGGGCAGCTTGGTGCCTCCCAGCGGGAGATAGTCTTCGCGGTCTTCGGGCTTCTGCTTGAAAATGGGGGCACCATCTTTGTTGATGACTTCCATTCCCATGCCGTAGCGCACCCGGCCGGTTTCATCGACCTTGATGCCGTCGATATCGAAAGCGACGAAGAATATGTCGCCGGGGAGGAACTTGAGATCGGGCCGGTTCGCGCCGAGTTCGCCGTAGGTTATGCGCGTGCCGCTCAGGGTTAGGCCGGTCTGGGAAGGCGACAGCGTCAGCATGGCGGCGAGGGCAACGGAAGTGAACATGGCGGGAGCATCCTTTCAACAGATACGGGGTGATCAATCACTTTCGGTATTGTGTCGAGCAAGCGGGTGTACCGCCAGACCAATTCGCCTGTGCGGAAGACAACGTGCGTATCGAGCTGGCGTTGGCAGCGAAGATAGGAAAATCGTCGGGACGACTTGATTTCGGGATGCGTCAGAGGTTACGATTGGGATGTGGGTCGTGTAACGTGGCACGACGGGCTAGAGTCCGAGGGAAGGCCGTGGTTAACCGGTCCTTCATCGGAATGTCCTGGCAGAAGGAGGTGGTCAAGTGACTAATGGTAACCAGCAGGTGCGGTCGTTCTGAGGCCGCTGACGGGCTGCGTCAGCGCGGCCGCGATTTGTAGAAGGCCACGGCGTCTATCCGCCGTGGCCTTCCTTCGTTGATGGGGCTTGCAATGGGGCAGACGGACGGATGTTCAATTGGTGGTTGAGGACAACTCGTGGCTGAAATTCTTCTTCGAGACATCCCAGTTGCACTGGTACAGAAACTTCAGACCCGGGCGTCCATCTGCAATCGCTCGCTGAATGATGAGATTGTCCAGACGCTGTTGAACGTGTTGGCTTCGCCGACACTGAAGCGGGCAGGCGCGGACCTCGAATATACTCCCGACGCAGCGATTTCCGCACCGTACCATATTCCCCGTTTCACCGTTCCACGGCTGGTGCATCGGTGAATTCAACATCTCCACGACTTCCGGACCCATTGTTATTCGACGATGAGACGCCGTCACTGCGAGTACGCCAACGTCCCCATTGACGAAGCCATAACCCATGGTGATCTGATCGACGATTGCCCGCTGGCGGGATTCAACACGGCTAACGGAATTACCGATGCCCGTTTGAGAATCAATTCTCGATCTGTGAGACATACATTCCGTATCGCGTGATCTTTTCGATCGCCTCGTGGCCGAACGACGCCGGGCCTGCGGATTTGCCACCCCTACAGCGAACACATGGCTTGGCATTTCGCAGTGACATACATGCGTATCGGCTTGCCGGAGCCGTAAGCGATTCAGCCCTAAGGCCGGCAAGCGGGGGGCCGCGTCAGGTCTGAAAGTTCACTGCGTGTATCCGCCGAAGCCTTAGTTCGCTTTCAAGGGAACGCAAGTTGGCTATTCTGTCAGCGATTCGCGAGTCTCCATCATGCGCGGGCGGTTTACCTGAAGTGCGGTCACGGTTGCTCGTCCGGCGGGCGTCGTACCGATGATCGCGAACTGAACCATCGAGAAGTGGTCCTACCAGCTCTGCAATCGTGGATGGTACAACGCTACGTACAAACCCGTATCCCGGTCCACCGCAACCACGCGCGCGGCTTTGCGAAGTGAACACGATACGCCTGCCAGCGCGAGATTATCGTCGG
>JBBQII010000207.1:0-6715 GCA_038324795.1 Gemmatales bacterium | reverse complement strand
CGGCAAAACCATATTCCACGCGGGTCCGCAGCGTCGACAGCGGGATGCTGCCTTCCATTGACTTCTCGCAGCGGGCCATTTCCGCCCCGCCCAGCCGACCCGACAGTTGCAGCTTGATGCCGCGGGCTCCGCCTTCCATCGACTTCTGCATGGCCTGCTTCATCGTGCGGCGGAAGCTGGCACGCTTCTCCAGCTGTTCCGCAATGTCCTCGGCCATCAGCTGCGGATCAGTCTCGGGCCGGCTGACTTCGATCGTCTTCACTTCAATGTGGCGGTGAGTCAGGTCCTCGAGCGCCTTGGTCAGGCGGTCGATGTTCTCACCCTTCTTGCCGATAATCACGCCCGGTTTGGCCGACATCAGTGTGATGACGACTTTCTCACGGGTGCGATCGATCCGGATCTTCGAGATACCGGGCCGTTGATCGCGGTTGCCCGCCCCGCGGCGAGTCAGGAACTTCTGCACGAATTTGCGGATGTTCACATCTTCGACCAGCAGATCGGAGAAGTCACGCTTGTTCGCGTACCACTGCGATGCCCAACCGACCATAATGCCGGTGCGGAATCCGGTGGGACGAATCTTCTGGCCCATGAACTGAATCCTCGGGGTGCCCGCATAGCGCGGGCATGTCTTCGATTACTGGGGCGTGACCGGTTCGGGTTGCAGGGCCGGGGCCGTGGGAATGGCCGGCTCATAAGGCGTTTCGTTCAACCCGGTCGGTGCCGGCGGCATGTCTTCGGGCAGCTCTTCACTCATCAGCTTTATCCGCACATGGGCCATGCGGCGAAGAATCGAGTTGGCCGTGCCGCGAGCCCGGGGCATGATGCGCTTGAACATCGGGGCGTCGTCGATGCAGGCCTCACTGACGATCAGGTCTTCAACGTCGCGTTCGCCCTTGTCGAGGGCGTTGCCGCGGGCGCTCAGCAGTACCTTCTCGACCAGGCGGGCACCCTTGTTCGGGCTGAACCGCAGAAGCTGCAGCGCTTCGTCGAGTGACTTCCCGCGAACAAGCGTTGCGAACGGCCGGATCTTGCGGGCAGACATGTCCGCGTACCGGTGTGTGGCCTTGTATTCCATGTCGACACTTCAGCCTTTGCAGGATGCCTTGACCGTGACTCACTACTTGGCAGCAGCCTTCGACTTGCCGCCGCTGTGGCCTTTGAACACACGCGTTGGCGAAAACTCGCCGAGCTTGTGGCCGACCATATCCTCGGTCACATAGACCTTGGTGAACAGCTTGCCGTTATGAACGAGGAACGTCGCACCGACGAAGTCAGGGATGATCGTGCAGTCGCGCGACCAAGTCTTGATCGGCTCCCGGCCGCCTGTCTTTTCGAGTTTGGCCAGCAACTTCGGATCGAAGTACGGGCCCTTCTTTTTCGACCGGCTCATTCACCTGTCTCCACAGTCCGCCCCAAACGCTTTTTAGGGGAGCAGACTAAGTTATCGAAGCGTGTTCCAATGGCAAGCCCACGGACGGGTCGTCCGTGGGCATCATTTTCATCTCAGCTGTCAAATGGTCGCGTAGTGCGGACCCGGCTTCCGGCGACGGACGATCGCCTTGCTCGACGGTTTTCGCTTCTTGCGCGTCTTGCCGCCCTTGGCGAGCACACCGCGAGGCGAACACGGATGACGACCGCCCTTGCTGCGGCCCTCACCACCACCCATCGGATGGTCAACCGGGTTCTGCGACGTACCGCGCTGATGCGGCTTGCGGCCCTTCCAGCGTTTGCGGCCGGCTTTGCCGAGGCTCACGTTCATATGGTCGGGGTTGCTCATCGACCCGATCGAGGCCCGGCAGCGGGCCACGATGCGGCGGACTTCGCCCGACGGTAACGTGATCTGTGCCCAGTCACCTTCGCGGTTCGTCAACGTCGCGCTGCACCCGGCCGAGCGGCAGATCTGCCCGCCCCGGCCCGGTTGCAATTCGATGTTGTGAATCTCCATACCCAGCGGGATCCGGCTCAGTGGCAGGCAGTTGCCGACACGTGGCTCAGCTTCCGGCCCGCTCATCAGGTTGTCGCCGGCCTTCAGGCCCAGTGGCGCGAGGATGTACGTCTTGACGCCATCGGCGTACTCGATCAGAGCGATGCGCGACGAGCGGTTCGGATCGTACTCGACCGATACCACCTTGGCAGCCACGCCATCCTTCTTGTTCCGCTTGAAGTCGATGATGCGGTACATCTGCTTGTGGCCGCCGCCGCGGAAGCGGACAGTCACCACGCCCTGGTTATTGCGCCCGCCTTTTTTCTTGCGGGGAACCAGCAGCGACTTCTCCGGCGCGTTGACCTTCGGCCTGGTGCAGTCAGCGAAGTCGCTGACCGAACCGCCGCGGCGACCCGCGCTGGTCGGCTTGTATTGACGAATACCCATTTGAAGCTCTCAGCTACCGGCGTTCAGCAGTCAGTTAATTCCAACTGCCATCCGCCCGAGGAACAGTTCCACATGTCTGTTGCGGCCAACACTACCATCACGCTGATGGCTGAATGCTGACCGCTGATCACTGTTAGAAGAACTCAATCTTGTCATCCGGGTGCAGCTTGACGATCGCCCGTTTCCAGTCGCGAAGCTGACCGACGCGGCTCTTGTAGCGGCGCTTCTTGCCGTGGCGAATCTGCGTGCGGACATCAAGCACGCGCACGTTGAACATTTCCTGCACGGCACCCTTCACGTCCAGCTTGGTGGCGTGCAGGTTCACCATGAAGGTGTACGCATTGTGGTGCGTACTCAGGTGCGTACCCTTTTCGGTCACCAGCGGGCGGATCAGCACCTGATACGGCCGCAGGTCGAGATTCGGCTTCCCCTCGACAATCGGGCGGGCCTTGCGGTTGTGCCGAATGTATTTTTTGGGACGCGGTCTGGTTTGCATGTTCGGTATCCTGATCGTTCGACGCCGCAAGCGGCTGTTACTTGGCCTGACGCAGCGCTTCGAGCGCCGACTTCGTCAACAACAACCGCTTCTGCCGCAGGACTATGTACGTATTGAACTCGCCGGCGGGCAGCACCTTCACGCCTTTGATGTTCCGGGCCGACTTGTAGACGACCTGATCAAGCTTATCCGTGCCGATCAGGCACGACATGCCCGTCAGGTTCAGCGCCTTCAGCATCCCGGCGACTTCCTTCGTCTTGATGCCGGTCAGGTTCATGTCATCAATGACAATCGTCTCCGCGTCGCGCAGCTTGCTGAGGATTGCCATGCGGGTCGCCGCCCGTACGGCCTTCTTCGGCATGCGGTAGCTGTAATCGCGCGGCTTCGGGCCCTTCGCGGTACCACCACCACGGCGCTTGTTTGTTCGCTTGGTACCGATGCGGGCATTACCGGTGCCCTTCTGCTTGAACACCTTCTTGGTGCTGCCGGCCACCTGGCCACGACGCAGGGTCGAGTGCGTGCCGGCGCGGGCGCTGGCCTGGTACATCAACACCGCTTCGTGCATCAACCGGGTGCTGATCTTGCCGCCGAAGTCGTTCGGGTCGATATCGACCGTGCCGACCTGCTGTCCCGTGCGGTTGAACAGGGGGACGGCAATTGTGCCGGTCACGTTCTCAATATGTTCCGATGCCATTGCCGCCGTCCGTCTTTAGCGTCAACAGGGCCGTGGTTTCCGCCCCGCATGGAGCAGGAAACACGGCCCTATCGAATGGTAAGTAATTTCGAAAGCTTTCAGTCGTCTACGAACCGCCAGCCATCACTCGGATCTTGATGTCGACACCCGGGGGCAGGCTCAGGCCTTTGTTCAGTGCTTCGATCGTCTTGCCCGTCGGCTGCAGGATGTCGATCAGGCGCTTGTGCGTGCGGATCTCGAACTGCTCGCGCGACTTCCGATCGATGTGCGGGCTGCGCAGGACCGTGTAACGCTCGATGCGTGTCGGCAGCGGGATCGGCCCGTGCACTTCAGCGCCGGTGCGTTGCGCGGTCTCCACGATTTCCTGGGCCGTGCGGTCCAGCATATCGTGGTCGTAGCCTTCCATGCGGATACGGATTCGTTCAGTCGCGGACGCCAATTCAGCCTCCTCGCCAGGTCAGGCGATGGAAAATCACGCCAAGAGTCCTCAATAGAGGAAGTGTAAACGTAGGACTGCCGAAAACAGCGTCAAGTGATTTCGGCGAAAGATGCTTGAAAAACGCTCATCGTTCTGTTTGGAGCTGAGGGCGACGCCGCAACCCGTTACCAGCCGAGCTTCTCGCGCAACTCGTCGAGACCGCCCGTGAGAGCGGCATCGACGTTGGGGTACGACTTGCCGCCGTCCAGGCGTTCGCCGTTGTTGGTCTGCGTGATGACGCACGTCATCTGCCCCTTCGCCGTCGTGGCGAACAGGCGATAGAGCGGATGCCCCTGCAGCGTCACCAGTTTTGTCTGCGGGTCGAGGCCGGGGGCGATGCCGCCTTCGCGTTTGCTTAGCCAATCGGGGGACGTCATCATTACTCCTCGGGAAGCGGTTTTCCCCTGGTTTCCGGCAGAAACGGCAGGGCGAGCAGGCCGATCAGAAACACGGAGCACATGGCCACGCCGGCCCAGCGGGTCGGCTCTTTGTACTGGCTGAAAACGGTGTTACTCAGCATCGCCAACAGTGGCGGCCCGAATGCGGCCAGCAGTCGGCCCACGTTGTAGCAGAATGACGTCCCCGTGGCACGAAGTCGGGTGGGGAACAGCTCGGGGAAGTAAATCGCATAGCCGCTGAACAGGGCCAGCTGGCAGAAACCCATGATCGGCACCATCCACAGAATATCCGTCCGGCTGTTCAGCTTGGCAAACACCATGGCCGTGCTGGCGGCAGCGAGCACGAAAAACAGCGCGAACGTCGGGCGTCGGCCCGTAAAGCTCGTGATCCAGCTGAAGGCGAACATACCGAAGAAGGCACCGATGTTGATCATCAGAGACGTGATCCCGGTCCAGTAGACTTTCTGCCCACCGACATAGCGGGCTGTTTCAGCGGGTGACATGCCAGCCGCTTTCGCCTCGGCCGTCAGAGTATCGGTCAGCACCGTCTGCGTCAGGTCGGTGCTGTAGAAGCCGATGGCCCACAGGCCGACAACGCCGGCGATCGCCAGCATCAGTCCGAACATGGCGTTCCACCGCCAGCGAGGGTTACCGAGCAATTCACTGAATGACGCTTTGCGTTGCCCGGACGCCATCGCCTTCTTCCATGCCTCGGGTTCGCGAAGCTGCAGTTGCACGATGACGGCGAGTAGCCCGGGCAGAATTCCGATCAGGAACATGATCCGCCAAGGCTGTACGGGTCCGTAGCCCATGATGTGAAGGTTGTCGAACGCTCCCTGTTGCTGGAGATGGCCGAAATACATGAAGATCAGCGCGGCCGAGACGTTGCCGACGACTGACAGCATCTGCAGGAGGCCCAGCGAGAACGGCCGGGCACGATCGGGCATCGTCTCGGCAATCAATGCCACGACAACCGAGAAGACGCCGCCGACGCCCAAACCTGTCAGAAAGCGGTACAGGACGAAGTCGTAAACACCCGTCGACAACGCGCTCAACCCAGTGAACAACGAGTAGATCAGGATCGTCGTGCTGAGCGTTTTCACCCGGCCTTTGCGGTCGCCCATGATGCCAAAGGCGAGGCCGCCGACGGCCCAGCCGACGAGAAACGCCGCAGTTGAATAGCCGGCCCAGGTGACGATGTCGGCATCTTTGATCTTCGTCACGATGATGGCACGTTCCGCGGGGACGTCCGGGTTCATCGGCGTTTTGAACTTCGTGGCCGCGAACTCGGCAATGCGCGGATCTTCATTTCCTGGCGGCGCGACCAGCTCGGCGATGGCGCTTCGTCGGGCCAGGTTAAAAAATTGCTGATCCATGCAGTCGAGCATCCACGCAGTAGATGCGACCAGAAACACGAACCATTGATATCGATTCAGTTCGAGCAGGCTGGACCAGCCGGCACGGGTCGCGGGAGCGGAGCCATCGCTGATGAGGGGACCTGCCATCGAAAACCTCGGAGGGGGGGAGGGAGCGACCGACAACAGCAAGGCGGGAATAGGCCTGGGCGCATCGTGCAGCCGCAAGTCGTGAAGTTATACGGCCCGGCCTGACGAAATGCCAGCGTTTCCGTTTTCCGTACAATCATTCTTTTCCCATTCAGGGGTGTGAACGTGAGCACGATCGGTACGGTCGGGTTTCTCGGGGCGGGGCAGATGGCGCAGGCGCTGGCCAAGGGCTGGCTGTCGGCAGGGCTGATCGCGCCAGGTACCTGCGCAGCCAGCGACCCGTACCCCGATGCCCGCACTCGCTTTCAGCAGGTGACCGGGATCGCTGCCAGCGCCGATAACGTGGCCGTGGTGAAAACGGCTGAGATCCTGATCCTTGCTGTCAAGCCGCAGGCGATGGCGACACTGCTGGCCGAGGTACGTGAGGCGATCACTCCGAAGCACCTGGTCGTTTCAATCGCGGCGGGCCTGTCGACGACGAAGTTGGCCGGGATGCTGCCGGAAAAGACCCGCATCGTCCGCGTTATGCCGAACACGCCCTGCCTGGTCGGCTGCAGCGCGGCCGGCATTGCGGCCGGGGCGAACGCATTGCCGGGCGACACAGCCATGGTGGAGAAGCTGTTCGCCGCGTTGGGGACCGCATACACACTTGGCGAACACCTGCTCGATGCCGTGACGGGACTGAGCGGCAGCGGCCCCGCGTTCGTGTACGTGATGATCGAAGCACTCAGCGACGGCGGAGTGCGTATGGGCCTGCCACGCGACGTAGCCAC